>NZ_JBHZCY010000082.1:0-42774 GCF_042786665.1 Kitasatospora sp. NPDC059146
GAGCTCCGAAGTGCTCGGTGGATTGGTGGAGTTGGTGGTGAGGTAGGCGACGAGTCGTTTGTCGCCGGGGGTGTCCTCGCGGACGACGGTGGTGCCGGCGGTGACGGCGGGGTGCTCCAGCAGCCGGGCGGCGATCTCGCCGGGTTCGATGCGGTGGCCGCGGATCTTGACCTGGTCGTCGGTGCGGCCGAGGAAGTCGAGGGTGCCGTCGGGGCGGTAGCGGGCGAGGTCGCCGGTGCGGTAGAGGCGGGCGCCCGGGGTGAAGGGGTCGGGGACGAACCGGTCGGCGGTGAGGGCGGGTTGGTGGTGGTAGCCGCGGGCCAGGCCGTCGCCGCCGAGGTACAGCTCGCCGGTGACGCCGATCGGGACGGGACGCCCGGCCCGGTCCAGGACGTACGCCCGGGTGTTGTCGAGCGGTCGTCCGATCGGCACCGGTTCCTCCCACGACCCCGAACGGCAGTCGTAGGAGGTGGCGTTGATCGTCGCCTCGCTCGGACCGTAGAGATTGCGGAACTCCGCGCCGCCGAGGGAGTCCCGGACCTTCCGGGCGACGGTGGCCGGCAGCACCTCGCCGCCGCACAGCACGACGCGCAGGGAGGCGGACAGGCGCTGGACGTCGGGGACTTCGAGGTAGCGCTGGAGCAGGCTCGGGACGAAGTTGAGCACGGTCGTCCCGGTCTCGTGCACCGTGCGGGCGAGCAGTGCCGGATCCCGCTCCGCGCCGGGCGGGGCGATCACCAGGGTCGCCCCGCTGATCAGGGTGGTGACGAACTCCCAGGCCGAGACGTCGAAGGCGAAGGGCGTCTTCAGGAGCACCCGGTCCTCGGCCGACACGGCGAGCGACTCGGCCATGCCCGCGCAGGTGTTGAGCGCGGAGCGGTGGGTGATCTGGACGCCCTTGGGGGTGCCGGTGGATCCGGAGGTGTGGATCACGTAGGCGAGGTTGTCGGGCCGGACGTCGACGGCCGGGTCGGTGGCGGGGCGGGTGGCGGTGGCGGGGTCGCCGAGTGCGATGAGGGTGCCGTCGTACGGGCCCAGGCGGTCCGCGAGGTGGGCGTCGTGGAGGACGACGGCGGTGCGGGCGGTGGCGAGGATCCGGGTGAGGCGTTCGGTGGGGTGGGTGGGGTCGAGCGGGAGGTAGGCGGCGCCGGCCTTGAGGACGGCGAGCAGGCCGATGACGAGTTCGGGGCCGCGCTCGGCGCAGACGCCCACCGCGGAGTCCGTGCGGACCCCGGACTCCCGCAGCCGGTGGGCGAGTCGGTTGGCGCGCTCGTCGAGTTCGCGGTAGCCGATCTCCTGGTCGCCGTGGACGAGGGCGATCGCGTCCGGCCGCACCCGGGCCTGTTCCTGGACCAGCTGGTGCACGGTGCGGTCGTGGGGGTGGGGCGCGGCGGTGTCGTTCCACTCGTGCAGGATGCGGTGGCGTTCCTCGGGGCCCAGGAGGTCGAGGTCGTCCACCCGGGCGTCGGGGTCGGTGGTGAGGACCCGCAGGACGTTCTGGAAGTGGACGGCCAGCCGCTCGATCGTCGCCGGGTCGAACAGCTCGGTGCTGTAGGTGAATTCGACGGTCAGGCCGGTGTCGGACTCGGTGGCGTTGATCGTGAGGTCGAACTTGGCGGCGGTGTCGTCCAGCGGAAGGGTGCGGACGTCGAGGCCGGGGAGCTGCCAGGTGCCGGTGGCGGCGCTCTGGACGCCGAGCATGGTCTGGAAGAGCGGGGTGCGGCTGAGGTCGCGGTGGGGGGCGAGTTCGGCGACCAGGCGCTCGAAGGGGAGGTCCTGGTGGGCGTGGGCGCCGAGGGTGCTCTCACGGGTCCGGTCCAGGACCTCGCGGACGGTCGGGTTGCCGCTGAGGTCGGTCCGGACCACCACGGTGTTGACGAAGAACCCGACCAGGTCCTCGATCTCGGAGCGGTTGCGGCCGGCGAAGGGGGTGCCCACGGCGATGTCCCGGCGGCCGGTGTAGGCGGCCAGCAGGATCTGGTGGGTGGCCAGCAGAGCGATGTAGGTGGTGGTCCCCGGAGCCCGGGTGAGTGCGTGGAGCGCGGTGGCGAGGTCCTCCGGCAGGGTGATGCTGTGGGAGGCGCCGCGGGTGCCGCGGACGGCGGGGCGGGGGCGGTCGGTGGGCAGGTCCAGTGGCTCCAGCCCGGCCAGCCGGTCACGCCAGTAGGCGAGGTGTTCCGCCGCCGGCTCCCCTTGCCGTCGGCGGCGCTGCCAGATCGCGAAGTCCGCGTACTGCACCGGGAGTTCGGGCAGTGGATCGCCTTCGCCGAGCCGGAAGGCGCCGTACAGCTCCTCCAGTTCCTGGGAGAGGACCCAGGACGACCAGCCGTCGGTGACGATGTGGTGCATGGTCAGCAGCAGCACGTGCTCCTGCGGCCCGCGCCGGAGGAGGGAGGCCCGGGCGAGCGGGCCGCGGGCGAGGTCGAAGGGCCGGTAGGCCTCCCGGTGCAGCGCTTCGGAGAGCCGGGCGTCGTCCCAGCCGGCCGCGTCGACGGGGGTGAGCGGGAGCTCGCCGCGCGGGTCGACGACCTGGACGGGTGCGCCGTCCGGGCCTTCGGTGAACCGGGTGCGCAGGATCTCGTGCCGGTCCACGAGCCGATCCAGGGCCCGGGCCAGGGCCGCCCGGTCGAGCTCGCCGCGCAGGTGCAGGGCGACGGGGACGGTGTAGGCGGTGTTGCCTGGGTCCATCCGGTCGAGGAACCAGAGGCGTTCCTGGGCGTACGAGAGCGGTGCCGAGCCGGTCCGCTCCTCCCGCCGAACCGTGGAGACGTCCACGTCCACGTCCACGTCCGCGTCCACGTCCGCGTCCACCACCTCGCTCGCGATGTCCCGGCGGGGCAGGGGGGAGTTCTCATCGTCGAGGAGCATGTCGTGTCCACTTCATGGAGGGTTCTGTGGATGGTCTCGTGATCGGAGGAGCGGGCGGGCGGCGTCGGCCGGTGGCGGCGCGCGGCCCACGCGGTCATGGACTCCGGGCCCGCGCCGTCAGGGCCTCGGGGCCCGCGCGGTGGCGGGCCCCGAGGGCCCCGGCCGTGCCGTGCGGTCAGGAACGGACGTCCAGCGCCGTCGCGTCGTGGTTGAGGAAGAACTCGGGGCGCGGGTTCGCCCACTCCGCCGGAGCGTTGCCCACCGTGTTGTAGCTGATCAGTGCGAGCGTCCGGGGCTGGCCGGACCGGTTGGGCGAGGAGCCGTGCACGATGTTGCTGCTGAACAGCACCACCGTCCCGGCGGGCCCGGTCGCCCGGTGGACGCCGTGCTCCTCGGCGAGTTCCTCGGCCACAGCGGGCGGGATCGAGTGCGACAGGTTGGCGGAGACGATGGCCGACCAGTTGTCGTCCGCACGGCTCGCGCTGTCCGCCCGCTGTTCCTCGGCGGTCTCGTACCTGGTCGCGACGGCGTGGCTGCCGGGGATCAGCTGGAGCGGGCCGTTCTCCTCGGTGACCTCGTCCAGGAAGACGGCCGCGGTGAGCGCGTCGGGTGCGGGCATGCCGTCCTCCCGCTGCCAGAAGGTGAAGTCGCGGTGCCACTCCCAGCGGTCACCGGTGTTGGCGGCCTTCGGGTTGATCTTCCACTGGTAGACGTACATGTCCTCGCCCAGCAGCGTCCGTGCCGCGCGGGGGAGGAGCGTCTCCTCGCTGACGGTGCGCCAGGGGGCGTCCTTGCGGTGCAGGCCGTAGACGGCGCGGACGGTGCTGCCGTCCTGCTCGAAGAAGCGCTGCGGGCCGTCCTCGGCGAGGAGGGCGGGGAGCGCCCGGCGGATCTCCTGGAGGAGCTGGTCGGGTATCAGGGCGGGGAGGACGACGAAGCCGTCCCGGCGGTACCGCTCAAGGATTCCGTCGAAGTCGACATCGGGTTCGGTCATGGCACGACACTCCTGCGTCGGTGGGTGGGCGCACGTCGGTGTGCGGGTTCAACACAGTGTCACCGGCCGCTCGTGGCGGCGCTGTCCAGCAGCGCGGCCAGCTCGGCCACCGTGGGGGTCTCGAAGAGCGCGCGGAGCGGCAGTTCGACGCCCAGCTCCGAGCGGATCCGGTTGATCAGCCGGGTGGCCAGCAGCGAGTGCCCGCCGAGGTCGAAGAAGCTCCGGTCGACGTCGATGTCCGGCCTGCGCAGGACCTTGGCGAAGACCGCGCTCAGCCGCCGTTCGGTCTCGCTGGTGAACTCCCGTGTGGCGGAGGGAGGTTCGGCCCCGGGTGCGGGGAGGGCGGCCCGGTCGAGCTTGCCGTTCGGGGTCAGCGGCAGCCGGTCGAGCCACACGTAGGACGCGGGCAGCATGAAGGAGGGCAGTGTGCGGGACAGGTGCTGTCGCAGCTCCGCCGGAGTCGGGGCGGGGTCGGCGGTGGGGTCGGCGGCGGGGCCGACAGCGCGATCGGGGGCGGCCGGGGCCGGGACGAGGTAGCCGACCAGGGTCTTCCCGCCGGGCCGGTCCTCCCGCGCCAGCACCGCCGCCCGGGCCACGGCCGGGTGCCGGGTCAGGGCCTCCTCGATCTCCCCGGGCTCCACCCGGAAGCCCCGGATCTTGACCTGGTGGTCCGCCCGGCCGAGGAAGGCCAGGGTTCCGTCGGGCAGCCACTGGGCCAGGTCGCCGGTGCGGTACATCCGCGAACCGGGCGGCCCGAACGGGTCGGGCAGGAAGCGCTCCGCCGTCCGGTCGGGCCGGCCCGCGTAGCCCCGGGCGACGCCGGCTCCGGCCAGGTGGACTTCTCCGACCACGCCGTACGGGACCAGGCGCAGGCCCGGATCCAGCAGGTACACCCGGGTGTTGGCGATCGGGCCGCCGATCGGGGCGGTGGCCGGCCAGCCGGTGCTGTCCGGCGCCGTGCTGTACGCGGTGACGGCGTGGGTCTCGGCCGGCCCGTAGACGTTGTGCAGCCGCCGGCCGGTGTCGGGGTGGTGGAAGGCGCGGGTCCGGGCGCTGGTGGTCAGCGCCTCGCCGCCCTGGTAGACGGTGCGCAGCGGGGTGAGGGCCCGTCCGTGCTCCTCGGCCGCCTCGTACAGGGCCTCGATCACCGAGGTGGGTGCGAACAGCTCGTCGACCTCGTACCGCTCGATCCACGCGGCCAAGTCCTCCGGGCTGCGGCGGATCGCGTCGGTGGGGACGACCAGGGTCTTGCCCGTCACCAGGGTGGTGAGGATCTCCTGGACGGACGCGTCGAAGCCGATCGCGCAGAACTGGGCGGTCCTGGTGCCGGGGCCGCCGGGGAAGGCGGCGCGGTGCCAGGCCAGCAGGTTGAGCAGGCCGGCGGCGGGCATCAGGACGCCCTTGGGGGTGCCGGTCGAGCCCGAGGTGTAGATCAGGTAGGCGGACTGCTGCGGGTGCAGCGGGGCGGTGCGGTCGCGGTCCTCGGGGTCGCGGTCCGGTCGCTGCGCGAGTTCCGCGGCGGTGTCGGCGGTGTCCGTCCGCAGCTGGGGGACGCCGTTCGGCAGGGCCGGCGCGGTGTCGGCGTGGGTGAGGGCGAGGACGGGGCGCGCGTCGCCGAGCAGGTGGGCGATCCGCTCGGGCGGGTAGTCCGGGTCGACCGGCAGGTAGACCGCCCCGGTCTTGAGCACCGCCAGCAGGCCGACGAACATGTCCGGGGAGCGCGGCAGCAGCAGCGCGACCACCCGTTCCGGCCCGGCGCCCCGGGCGATCAGCGCGTGGGCGAGCCGGTTGGCACGGCGGTTCAGCTCCGCGTAGCCGAGTGCCTCGCCCTCGTACAGCAGCGCCGCGGCGTCCGGGGTGCGGGCGGCCTGGTCCTGGAAGAGCTCGGGGACGGTACGCGGGGGCGGCGCGAGCTGCTCGCCGGTGCCGGTGGCCAGCAGCAGGGCGCGCTCCGCCGCGGAGACCGTGGGGAGGTCGGCGACGGGCCGGTCCGGGTCGGCCACGGCGGCGGTCAGCACCTCCAGGTAGTGCTCCGCCAGTCGCCGGACCCGGTCGCGGTCGAAGAGCTCGGTGGCGTAGACGAAGCGGCAGACCAGGCCGGTCGGGCGCCGCTCGACCTGGACCTCCAGGTCGAAGCGGGTGCTGCACCCGGCGATCTCGACGAACCCGGTGCTCAGGGCCGTTCCGGGCGCTCCGGGGGCGGGGGAGTCGTGGAGGTCCGTGTAGGTGCAGAGGACCTGGAAGGGCGCGGCGCCGGTCCGCTCCCGCCCAGCGGCGACGGCCTCGACCACCGGGGCGAAGGGGACGGCCTCGTGGTCCTGCGCCGCTGCCACCGTGCTGCGGGTGCGGCGCAGCAGCTCCCGGACGTCGGGGGAGCCGGCCAGGCTGGTGCGCAGGGCCACCGTGTTGGCGAAGAAGCCCACGACGCCGTGGAACTCGGGCTGCCGCCGGTTGGCGACCGGCGTGCCGACCACCAGGTCCGTGCCGCCGGTGCGGTGCGACAGCACGACGTTCAGGACGGCCGCCGCCAGCATGAAGGGGGTGACTCCCTCGGCCCGGCAGAGCTCGCCGACGCGGGCGGTGAGCGGTGGCGGCAGTTCGAGCAGGACGGCGTCGCCCGCGAAGCTCGGCCGCGCGGGCCGGGGGCGGTCGGTGGGCAGGTCGAGCCCGGGGAGCGGGCCGCGCAGCTGCTCCTGCCAGTACCGCAGGCCGTCCCGGAACCCGCCCTCGTCGACGGCCGCGCGTTCCCGGCGCGCGTGGTCGGCGAAGGTGGCGGTCAGCGGCGGGAGTTCGGCGGCGGAGCCGGTGGTCAGGCCGTCGTAGCGCGTCCACAGTTCGGCGAGGAGGACCCGCTCGGACCAGCCGTCGATCACGCTGTGGTGGACGTTCAGCAGGAGGACGTGCCGCTCGGGTTCCGTGCGCAGGAGCGCGGCCCGGACCAGGAGTTCGCCGTCGAGGGTGAAGGGCCGACGGGCCTCGGCGGTCAGCAGGCGGTCGAGCTCGGCCGCCCGGGCGGCCGGGTCGGCGCCCTCGACGGTGCGGTACGGGACGTCGAACTCCGGTGCGGAGACGGTCTCCTGGACGAGCTCCCGGCCGTCGAAGGTGAAGCGGGTCCGCAGCGCCTCGTGTCGGCGGACCAGGTCGCGGACGGCGGTGGTGAGGGCCTCGGGCCGGAGCGGGCCGTCGATCCGGACGGCGATCGGGACGTTGTAGGCCGCGTTGCCGCCGTGCAACCGGTCGAGGAACCACAGGCGTTGCTGGGCACTCGACGCGGGAATCGGTCCGGTGGCCGGAAGGTGTTCGACCGTCGGTTTTCCCGTCGTGGTCCTACGGTTTTCGCGTAGGCGTCGAAGGAGTTCGTTCTCGGAATTCACGCCGCACCCCCGTGTCGACGGCACTGTGTCAATCGACGTGCCCGGCCTCATGGTTGTGGAAGTTCGTAGGGGGCCGGGAGATTGTGTCCGCGACGGCCCCGTTGTCGATCAATCGTCGAGTCTGCCAGGAACCGGGGAGGTTCGGTAGCCCGAGTTTTCCCCGAACGGTATTGCCCCGTCGGGAAAATCGCCGGAATCGCGCCGTACCGGCGCAGGGGCCGACGAGAGGTGAGATATTGTCATGAACTGGACATCAGGGCGGGATGATCGCCCATGGATCTTGTTCCCGGGGCCCGCCCCGTTGCAGGATCGCTCTGTCGACGCAGTCCGCACCGTACCCGACGATGGGGGATCCATGCTCTCCGCAGACGACGCGCCGACGCTCCACCGGATGGTGGAGGCCCAGGTCGGCCGCACCCCGGACGCGCTCGCGGTGGTCAGCGGGCCGGACCGGACGACCTACCGGCAGCTGAACGCGCGGGCCGACCGGCTGGCCCGGGCCCTGCGGGCCCGCGGCGTCACCCCCGGCAGCCACGTCGCGGTGGCCGTCGAACGCGGCACCGGCCTGGTTGCGGCGCTGCTGGCGGTGCTCAAGGCGGGCGCCGCCTACCTGCCGCTCGACCCCTCGTACCCGGACGGGCGGCTGCGCTTCATGGTCGAGGACGCCGAAGCCGCCGTTCTGGTGACCGACCGTCACCACAGCGGCCGGGCCTGGGCCGAGGGCCTCCCGGAACTCCTGCTGGAGGACCTGGACGGGCCGCAGCACACCGATGACCCGGACGGGCCGGACGCTCCGGACGAGCAGGCCCGCCTCGACGGCCTCGCCGGACCCGACGACCTCGCCTACCTGATCTACACCTCGGGCTCCACCGGCCTGCCCAAGGGCGTGATGGTCCGGCACGCCGGCGTGGTGAACTTCCTGGCCGACATGGTCGAGCGGTTCGCGCTGGGCCCCGAGGACCGGTTCTTCGCGATCACCACCGTCTCCTTCGACATCGCCGTGCTGGAGATCTTCGGGCCGCTGGTCAGCGGTGGCACCGTGGTGCTGGCCGGGCGTGAACTGGTGCACGACCCGCGGCGGCTGGCCGAGGCGGTGCGGGGCTCGGCGGCGACCCTGCTGCAGTCCACGCCCTCGCTGCTGCGCCTGCTCGTCCCCGAGCTCCGGGAGCGGGTGCCGGGCCTGCGGGTCGTCGTCGGCGGCGAGGCGCTGACCGCCGAACTGGCCGGGGCGCTGGCCGGCGTGGCGTCCGCCGTCACCAACGTCTACGGGCCCACCGAGACGACCGTCTGGGCCACGGCCTGGGAGGTCGACCCCGGCGGCGGCCGGGTGTCGATCGGCCGCCCGATCCGCGGCACCGACGTGCTGGTGGTGGACGAGGCGGGTGCCGCCGTCCCCGACGGCACCCCGGGCGAGCTGTGGATCGGCGGGGCCGGGGTCGCCCGCGGCTACTGGCGGCGGCCCGGGCTGACCGCCGAGCGGTTCGTGCCGCACCCCGGCGCGCCGCGGGCGGGTTCCCCGCAGCCCGGCTCGCCTCAGCCCGGCTCGCCGCAGGACGGCTCCCCGGAGGCGTCCGCCCGGGCCTACCGCACCGGCGACCTGGTGCGCCGCCGCCCGGACGGCTGCCTGGACTTCCTCGGGCGGATCGACCACGAGGTCAAGCTGCGCGGCATGCGGATCGACCTCGGCGAGGTCGAGGCGGTGCTCGGCGCCCACCCGGAGGCCTTCGCCGTCGCCGTGCTGGCCCGCGAGGACCTCCCGGGCGGCACCGTCCTGGTGGCGTACGGGGTCTGGCGCAGCGGCCGGGCGCCCGAGGTCGCCGCGCTGCGGGACTGGTGCCGCCGCAGCCTGCCGGAGCACATGGTCCCCGGCCGCTTCGTGGCCCTGGACGAACTGCCGCTGACCCCGAACGGCAAGGTCGACCGGCGGGCCCTGCCCCGCCCCGACGAGGGCCGCCCGGACCTCGGCACGCCGTACGCGGCGCCGCGGGACGAGATCGAGGGCATCATCGCCGAGGTCTGGGCCGAGGCGCTCGGGATCCAACCGGTGGGCGTGCGGGACGACTTCTTCGAGCTGGGCGGCCACTCCCTGCTGGCGGCCGGGATCGTGGACCGGATCGAGGCCCTCACCGGACTGCGCCTCAGTGCCGAGGCGCTCTACGAACGTCCCACGGTCGAGCGGTTCACGGCCCACCTGCGGGAGGCCTTCGAGGCCTGGGTGTCGTGACCGGGGCGTCGAGGCCGGGGCGTCGTGACGCCGGAGGCCGACGACCACCCGGGTCGTCGGCCTCCGGCCTCCCGCGTCCGCGGTTCGCCGCCCGCGGCCCGCGGGTCACACCTTCTTGAGCACCTGCGCCACGAAGGCGTCGAGGTTGGTCATCGTGCGGGCGATCTGCTCCTCCAGCGAGAGCGACTCCTCGGGGCGGCTGACCGAGGCCGACCTGCGCTTGCCGCGCACGTACAGCGAACAGGCCAGGTCGGCGCAGATGTACGTGCCGACGGTGTTCCCCTCGCGCCCGGCCGGGCCGGCCAGCCGGGCGGAGAGCAGGGCGACCCCGCTGCCGCCGTGGATGGTGATGCACAGCGAGCAGACGTTGGTCTTCGTCAGGCTGCGCCGGACGTTCGGCGACCGCAGGGTGATCCCCACCAGGCCGTCGCCCCGCTCCACCACCAGGTAGCCGCGGTCGGGCGCGCCCGGATCCCGCCATCCCAGGAAGTCCAGGTCGTCCCAGGGGAGTTCGGAGAGGTTGCGGGGAAGGCTGAGCCTGCGCGCCTCTCCCTTGGTGCAGTTGACGAAGGATTCACGGACTTCGTTGTCGTCGAGTGCGCGCATTTGGCAGATCCTAGCAGTGGGTTTGTGCGACACGGTCGGGAATATGACGGGTCGTTCATTCAGGAAAGGACGGAAGGGGCCTCGGTGGCAAGGGATTTCCGCGCCACCAGCGCGTCCCGGTCGACTTTTCCGCCGGGGGTCAGCGGGATCTCCGGGAGGACGGTCAGGAGGGTCGGCACCATGAACTCGGGCAACCGGGCGACCAGATGGGCGCGGAGCTCCTCGGCCCGCTCCGCGCGGCCGGTGCGCAGCACCACGCAGGCGGCCAGCCGGTCCCCCGGGGCGCCCGGTTCGGCGGGCTGGACGAAGACGGCCGCCTGGGCCACCGCCGGGTGGCCGAGCAGCGCGGCCTCCACCTCGGCGGGTTCGATCCGGAAGCCCTTGACCTTCACCTGGCGGTCGGCCCGGCCGAGGTAGCACAGCCCGCCGTCCGCGGTGCGCCGCACCAGGTCGCCGGTCCGGTACATCCGGGCCCCGGGCGGGCCGTCCGGGCAGGGCAGGAAGCGCTCGGCGGTCAGATCCGGCCGTCCGAGGTAGCCGCGGGCCAGCGCGGCGCCCGACACGTACAGTTCGCCCTCGGCCTCCGGCCCGTCGACCGGCCGCAGCCGCGCGTCCAGGACGTGGAGCCCGACGCCGTCGATGGCGGTGCCGATCGGGACGGGACCGGGCGGCAGCTCCGCGCCCGGTTCGATCCGGTACTGCGTGCAGCCGACGGTGGCCTCGGTCGGCCCGTACTCGTTGACCACGGTGGCCTCCGGGTGCCGGGCCCGCCAGCCGGCGAGCGCGGCACCGAGCAACTGCTCACCGCCGAGGACCAGTTCACGGCGGGGGGAGAACTCCGCCGGGAGCAGGTCGAGGAGCGGCAGGTGCCCCGGGGTCGCCTTGAGGAAGGTGCACGGGTGCTCGCGCAGTGCGGCCCGGCCGCCGCCGCGGCCGCCCGCCAGGTGCACCGCGCCGCCCGCCAGCAGGGGGGCGAACAGGCCGGTGACGGTCAGGTCGAAGGCGACCGAGGACTGGACCAGTGCCACCCCGCCCGTGCTGGGGTAGGAACGCGCCGCCCAGGTCAGGTAGTTGACCACCGAGGCGTGGCACAGCACGACGCCCTTGGGCCGGCCGGTGGAGCCGGAGGTGTAGATGACGTACGCCGGGTGCTGGGGCCGCAGCCGCCGCAGGCGTTCGGCGTCCCGCACCGGGGCGGCGCTGCGGCCGGCCAGGGCGAGACCGGTCGCGGCGGAATCCAGTAGCAGCACCGGGGCTGGGGTGCGGGGCAGCGCCCCGGTGGTCGGGGCGACCGTGAGCAGCAGCGCCGGTTCGGCGTCCCGGAGCACCTGGTCGAGGCGTTCCGCCGGGTACCCCGGGTCCACCGGGACGTAGGCGGCGCCGGCCTTGAGCACCCCGAGGAGGGCCACCAGCAGCGTGACCGACCGTTCCAGGGCCACCGCCACCAGGTGCTCCGGGCCGATCCCGCGCGCGATCAGCTCGCGGGCCAGCCGGTTGGCGCGCTCGTCCAGTTCCCGGTGGCTCAGCCGTTCGGCGCCGCACAGCACGGCCGTCGCGTCCGGGCAGCGCGCCATCCGGCGGGCCAGCAGCCCGGTGAGGGTGGACCCGTCGGTCCCGTCCGGGGTCGAGCCGTCCGGTGTGGCGTCAGCGCGCATGGGGCTGTCCTTCCCCGGCGCCGGGTGCGGCCGGTACGGCGGTGAACTCCGGTACGGCGGTGAGCTCCGGTGCGGCGGCGAACTCCTCGGGCCCGAGCGTGCGGTGCACCGACACGGTGCCGCCGACGGACCGGCAGGCGGCCCGGGCGTGCTCGACCTTCGCGGCCAGCTCCGGGTCGCCGGCGGGCAGCAGGACGCCCAGGTTGGTGCCGCTGTGCGCGCGGACCAGCCCGAGGCCGTCGAGCTCCGCGCAGAGCGCGCGAAGCTCCCCGGAGCCGCGGTGCGGCCGCCGCCGCAGGCTCAGTTCGGTGCTGCGGGTGGCGATCCGGCCGACCTCGGCGAGGTCCCCGGTACGCACCGCCGTGCCCAGCGCGGTCAGCAGCCGGCCGTACTCCCGGCGTTCCTCGTCGGTGTAGTCCTTGGGGATCCGGTTGAAGCCGACGGTGTCGACCCGGCCGCCCTCGTCGTGGGCGAGGACGGTCATCGACGGCAGGTAGCCGAGCCGCTCGCGCAGCCGGACGTCCCGGTGCAGGAAGGAGACGATGCCGTCGTACATCACGCCGTCGGTCGGTTCGATCCGCCGCAGCAGGGCCTCGACCGCGGTCGGCGGCAGGGGTGTGCGCAGCGCCGCCGCGACGGCCCGGGCGGTCGCCACCAGGTCGGCGGAGGAGCTGGCCAGCCCCTTGCCCTCGGGCAGTTCACCGGTCAGGTCCAGTTCGCCGCCGCCGGGCCGCCCGGTCAGCTCCAGCAGCAGCCCGGCCAGCCGCCGGGACTTGGCCTTGTGGGCGGGCCGGACGGAGACCGCGGGCTCCTGCGGGTCGTAGCGGAAGGTCGCGGTGCTCCATCCGGCGATCGGGAGGGTGACCAGGAACTCCGGGCCGTCGTCGGGCAGTGCGCCCTGCAGCAGTTCGCCGAAGGTGCCGAAGGCCCGGCCGGTGCCCGCGCTGCGGCCGGGGCCCTCCCGCAGCGCGGTGGCGGCGGGCAGCTCGGTGGGGCTAGTCAACCGGGACCCCCTCGACGGGGTCGGCCTGGGCCGACCCGTGGTCCGCGGTCGGCGCCGGGTCGGCGGCCGCCCCGGGGATCTCGGTCACCCGCCGGACCGGTGACAGGGCGATGATCACGGCGGCCACCAGGAGGCCCACCGAGGCGAACACCAGGGCCGGGGAGACGCCGATCCGGTCGCCGAGGAAGCCGCCGAAGACGGCTCCCAGCGGGGCGCCGCCCATGACGACCATCCGCACCACGGCGGTCATCCGGCCCTGGAGTTCGTCCGGGGTGATGGAGGTGCGGTAGGCGCGCAGGTTGATGTTGCAGACGATCACCATCGCGGAGTTCACCACGTGCATCACCAGCAGCAGCACGATCGCCGCCGCCTCCGGCACCACGGTGGCCAGCGGGGTCAGCAGCGAGGCCAGGCCGATCGCGGTCGAGGTGAACACCAGCAGCCGGCCCAGCGGCATCCGTCGGCTCATCGGCCCCGCCAGCACCGCGCCGATCAGGGCGCCCGCGCCCGAGGAGGCCAGGATGACGCCGACGAAGGTCGGGGCGAGGTCCAGGTTGCGGGTCACGAAGGCGAGGAAGAGCGGTTCGCAGGCCAGCGCGAAGAAGTTGGCGACCAGGGTGGCGAGCACCAGGACCCGCAGCAGCGGGTTGCCCAGGACGAAGCGGGCGCCCTCGGCCGCGTCCTTCCAGACCGAGCCGGGCCCGCCGGTGCTCTCCGGGGCAGGCTCGCGCCGCCGGATCCGCGAGGTGAACAGGGCGGAGACCACGAAGGTGGCGGCGTTGAGGGCCATCGCGACCGGGCCGGTCAGGGCCTGGACGATCACCCCGCCGAGCGAGTGGCCGCCGATGTTGGAGACCGAACTGCTCAGCTCCAGCTTGCTGTTGCCCTCGATCAGGTCGTCGCGCTCGACCAGGGCCGGCAGCAGGGAGGCGTTGCCGATGTCCGCCACCACGCTGCACAGGCCGACCAGCAGGACGACGCCGACCAGCAGCGGCACCGTCAGGGCGTCCAGCCACCAGGCGCACGGGACCAGCATCATCGTGGCCCCGCGCAGGAGGTCGGCCCCGATGATGATGGGGCGCTTGGGCTTGCGGTCCACCCAGACCCCGACGAACAGGCTCACCAGCAGGTAGGGCAGGTAGCTCGCGGCGCTGAGCACGCCCAGCTCGGAGATCGAGGCCGAGAGCGTGACCGAGGCGATCAGCGGGACGGCCACGGCCGTCATGTTGGAGCCGAGCATCGACGCGGACTGGCCGAGCCACAGGTTGCGGAAGTCGGTGTTGCGGCGCAGCACGCCGATCTGCTTGCCGGACGTCACAGTGCCAGTCCCTCGGTGAATCGTGCCATCAGTTCCGCCGGGGCCTTGAGGAAGGCGTGGTGCTCGCCGGCCAGCACCACCGGGTGGTAGCGGCCGGGGGCCGCGTACTCCCGCCAGCCGTCCATCTGGTCGGGCCGGATCTCCACGTCCCCGCTCCAGCCGATCGCGTGCACCGCCGCGTCCAGGACGACCGGGGCGTCCAGCCGGTAGTTCCGGTTGCCCGCCACGTCCTGCTCCAGGACGTCCAGCGCGAGGTCGAGGGCCGACGGCTGGACCCGGCCGCCCATCGACACCGTCAACCGCGCCAGTTCCTCGCGCAGTTCGTCCCGGCCCAGGCCGAGGAAGCGCCCGTACGGCCCCTGGTGCGGCGCGACCTGGGAGGAGACGAACACCGCGGTGGGCGCCGGCCGGCCGGTCCGTTGCAGGTGCAGCGCGGTGGCGAACGCGGCCAGCGCCCCGCCGCAGTGCCCGAACACGCCGAACGGACGGTCCAGGTAGGGCGCGAGCGCCTCGGCGGCCTGCTCGGCCAGCGACTCGTACGAGCCGTGGTGCGGCTCCCGCATCCGGTTCTCCCGCGCGGGCAGCTGCACCGCGCAGAGCTCGACGCCTCCGGTCCGCCGCGGCCACCCGTTGTACATGGACGCGCCGCACCCGGAGTACGGGAAGCAGAACAGCCGGGCCGCCGCGTCCGGCGACGGCCGGCGCAGCAGCCACCTCCCGGGCTTGCTGACCGTCGTCATACAGCACCTCACCTCTGGAGTCTCTCGTGCGCTCAGCGCAGCTTGGCGGTCACCGGCAGGCTCTTGATCCCGGCGACGAAGTTCGACCGCAGGTGCTCGACCGGGCCGGCGAGCTCGAACTCCCCGACGAGCCGCACCACTTCGGCGAAGAAGAGCCGCAGCGCGATCCTGGCCAGCGGGGCGCCGATGCAGTAGTGGGGGCCGAAGCCGAAGGCCAGGTGGCGGTTGGGGGAGCGGGACACGTCGAAGGCGAAGGGGTCGGCGAAGACCCGCTCGTCCCGGTTGGCGGAGCCGAGCCAGGCCACCACCGCCTCCCCGGCCCGGACCGGGACGCCGCTCAGCTCGGTGTCGACCACGCTGTAGCGCATGAAGTGGTTGGCGGGGGAGGACCAGCGCAGGCCCTCCTCCACGGCGTCCTCGACGGTGGCGGTGCCGTCCCCGAGCCGGCGGTACTGCTCCGGGTGCTCGGTGAAGGCCAGGACGGTCGCGGCCATCGCGTGCGGCGTGGTGACGTTGGCGCCCAGCAGCAGGCTGTAGCAGTTGTAGACGAGCTCCTCGCGGCGCATGGTGCGGTCCCCGACCGGCATGCTCCGCAGGAAGCCGACCAGGTCGTCCCGGGGCCCGCGGGAGCGGGCCTGCTCGGCGAAGTACGCGAACAGCTCGTGGTGCGCGCGGACCAGCTTGGCGCCCCCGCCGACCTGGTGGAAGGCGGCGTCCTCCGGGGCGACGGCCATGGTGGTGAGCCGGGCCAGGTACTCCCAGTCCTGCTCCGGCAGGCCCATCAGGGCGCCGGTGAAGGCCATCGGGAAGCCGGTGGCGGCCGCCGCGAGGTCCAGCGGGCCGCCGTCGGCGAGCGGTTGGAGCAGGGTGCGCACCAGGCGGCGGATCGCCTCCTGGTGGGGGCGCAGCCGGGCGAAGGAGAGCACCCGGGCCATCGGCTCGCGCAGGGCGCCGTGCACCGGCGGGTCGCAGGCGGCCATCATCTTGTCGCCCGCCGGGTCGCGTTCGCCGAGGATCGACAGCATGGTGCCCCGGCGGGAGGTGAAGCGGGTGTGGTCGCGCAGGACGGCGCTGACGTCGGCGTGCCGGGTCACCGAGAGGAAGGACCGGCCGTCCGGGAGGGTCCGGCGGTGCACCGGTGCCTCCCGGCGCATGACCGTCCAGACCGGGTGCGGATCGCCCTCGGCGTAGAAGACCGGGTCGCCGAGGTCCACCGAGTCCGGGTCGATCCGCTCCGGGCGGGGCTGCGCGGTGATCCTCATCGGCCGGCTCCGTCGTGCTCGCGCAGCACCTCGGGATCGGCGCCCTCCTCGGCCGCGGCCTCGACGACCCGCAGGGCCAGCTCGGCCACGGTCGGGTTCTCGTAGAAGGTCCGGGCGGTGATCAGCAGGTCCGTCTCGGCGGAGATCTCACCGGTGATCCGGGTGGCCATCAGCGAGTGGCCGCCCAGTTCGAAGAAGTCGTCGTCGGCGCCGATCCCGTCGATCTCCATGACCTCCTCCCACAACCGGGTCAGCCACTCCTCGGCGGCGCCGTGCGGGGGCCGGTGCTCGCTGCCGACGTCCTCGCGCTCGCGGCCGCGGCGCTGCGCCAGGGCGGTGCGGTCGACCTTGCCGTTGGGGGTCAGCGGCAGGGCCTCCAGCCAGGTGAAGGTGCTCGGGACCAGGTGGCGCGGCAGTTCGGCGGCGAGGCCGGCGCGCAGTTCGGCGGAGAGCAGTTCGACCTCGCCCTGGTAGAAGGCGGCGAGCCGGCGGTCGCCGTCGGCCCGCTGCTGGAGCACCACCACGGCGGAGCGGACGTCGGGGTGGGCGCTCACGGCGGCCTCGACCTCGCCGAGTTCGACCCGGAAGCCGCGGAGCTTCACCTGGGTGTCGGTCCGGCCGAGGAAGGCGAGGGTGCCGTCCGGGGCCTGCCGGACCCGGTCGCCGGTGTCGTACATCCGGGCGCCGGGCTCGGCGGCGAAGGGGTCGGGGAGGAAGCGTTCGGCGGTCAGGTCGGGGCGGCCGAGGTAGCCGTGGGCCAGCCCCGGGCCGGCGGCGAAGAGCGTGCCGGTCCCGCCCACGGGCACCGGCCGCAGCCGCTCGTCCAGCACGTGCACCCGGGTGCCGCCGATCGGACGGCCGATCGGCACCGGGCGCCCGTCCAGGGGTTCGCGCACCGGGTGGCAGCAGGTGAAGGTGGTGTTCTCGGTCGGCCCGTAGCCGTTGACCACGACGCCGTTCGGCAGCGCGGCGGCCGCGCGGTCGACGTGGGCGGGGGAGAGGACGTCGCCGCCGGCCACCAGGTAGCGCAGCGCCGGCAGCGGGGGGAGCCCGGCGTCGACCACCTGGTGGAACAGGCCGGCGGTCAGCCACAGCACGGTGACCCCGGCCTCGCGGACCAGCTCGGTCAACTCGCCCGGCCCGAGCGGCCCGGGCGGTGCGACGACCAGGCAGGCGCCGTTCAGCAGGGCGCCCCAGACCTCCAGGGTGGAGGCGTCGAAGGCGATCGGGGCGTGGGCCAGGAAGACGTCCTCGGGGCGGAAGGCCAGCGGGTCGCCGCCGACCACCAGGCGGTGCACGGCCCGGTGCGGGACGCTGACGCCCTTGGGGCGGCCGGTGGAGCCGGAGGTGTACGCGACGTAGGCGGTGTCCTCGGGGCCGGGGGGCGTGTCGGGCCCGCTCAGGGCGGCCCCGCTCGCGTCGGCCCCGGTGAGCACGGTGAGGGTGAGGTCCGGACCGGCCAGCACCGCCCGGGCGCCGGCGTCGGCCAGCAGGGCGGTGGCGCGGGCCGGCGGGTCCTGGGGGTCGACCGCGACGTACGCGGCCCCGGCCTTGAGCACGCCGAGCAGGGCGGTCACCTGCTCCGCCGAGCGGTCGACGCGCACCCCGACCCGGTCGCCGCGCCGCACGCCGACGGCCCGGAGCCGGGCCGCGAGGGCCTCCGCCCGGGCGTCCAGCTCCCGGTAGGACAGGCGGGTGGCGCCGGACCGGACGGCGGTGGCGCCGGCCCGGTCGCGCGCGACGGACGCGAAGCGGTCGCACACGGACGTCAGGCCCCCGGTGGGGACCACTGCGGTGTCTACCGTGGCCATGGGCTGATCAACTGTCCCTTCGGGGCGGTCCGGACCGTGCCGGTCACGGGCCCGGTTTCGTGGGCGACTGGCGTGTCGTCGGGCGGTGGGGTGGTCGGGCGGCGGGGTCGTCGGGAGGTCGGACCTCCGTCCACAGCGCGGTGGCCCGCGCGAGCGGCCGCCCGTCCGCGTCGTACAGGGCGGTGAGGTTGACCACCGTCCGCCCGTGGGTCGCGTGCCGGGCGGCCACCACCTCGTACTCCCGGCCGGCCCGCACCGGCCCGGTGAGCGCGGCGGTCATCCGGCTCAGCACCATCGGGCGGGCGCGCGGGTCGGTCACCCAGCCGCCGGGGCAGTCGAGTGCGCCCCAGACCTGTTCGGCGGGTACGGCCGCGCCGGGGGCGCCGCGCGGGGTCCAGGTGCAGGCCACCGTGCCCGGGGCCACCGGACCGGGGGACAGCCGCAGGCCGTCCTCGGCCCGCTCCGGCCCGCACGCCCAGCAGGTGGGGAACGGGTGGCCGGTGCGGCCCAGGTAGCCGGCGGCGGCGGCGCGCGCCGCCGGGAGCCCGACCGGCGGCGGCAGCGGCAGTCCGTCCCGGGCCCGGGTGACGGTGGCCACCAGCTCGGCGCCGTGCCACAGCCCGGACCGGCGCTCGCCGGCCCGGAACTCCAGCGGGGCGTCCAGCGGCAGCGGGGCCAGCAGGGTCACCGCCGGGTCGGGGCCGTGCCGGCCGTCGGCCAGGGCGACGATCCGGGCGCAGGCGTAGCCGCCGTGGGCCGAGCCGTCCGGTCCGTTGTAGCGCGCGGGGATCACCAGTTCGGCGGCGGTGCGCGCGTGCTCCACGGCGCCGTTCACCGGGGCGTCCCGTCCGGGGCGGTGCCGGGTGCCCCGTCCGGTGCCCCGACCGCGGCGCCGTCCAGGGCCCGGTCCACCAGCCGGGCCATCTGCCGGACGTGCGGCTGCCGGAGGATGTCGTAGTGGCTGGCCTCGATGGTGTGCGCGCTGAACCGGCCGTCCACCGCGGCCCGCCAGGCGCCGGCACTGCCGATGGCGCCGCCGTCCAGGCCCTCGATGTAGACCACGTCGCCCGGGTACCGGCCCGGCCGGTAGTCGTTGTGCGCGGTGAGGTTGGTGGTGAAGACCTTGAAGTAGGCCTCCCACTGCTCCAGTTCGGTGGCCTTGCCGTCCTCCGCGGTGGGCAGCCGGCCGACCAGCCAGCGGAGCTTCTCGTGGATCGTCGGGAACTCGGCGAGGGCCGCCGCCCACTCCGCGTCGTCGTGCTCCGGGACGGCCATCCCGGCGGCCCGCAGCACGTCGACGAAGACCAGCAGCGCGAGGTCCTCGTCGCGCAGGCTCTCGTCGAACTGGCCCGGGTAGGCCGCGTCGATCATGCTCAGCGAGCCGACCTCGGCACCCCGGCGGCGGAGCCGGCAGGCCATCTCGAAGACCAGCACCGCGCCGAAGGACCAGCCGGCCAGGTGGTACGGGCCCTTCGGCTGCTTGGCCACCAGCAGGTCGACGTAGCTCTCGGCGATCCGCTCCACCGACAGGTTGGCCACGCTGCCGGAGACCAGGCCCTCCGAGACGATCCCGTACACCGGTCGGCCCGGTCGCAGCTGGGAGGCCAGCGGGAGGTAGCAGAACACGCCGCCGCCGACCGGGTGGACCAGGGTGAGCGGTTCGCCCTCCCCGGCCCGGCGGATCGGCAGCAGCCGGGCCGGGTCCTCGTCGCCGGACTCCCGGGCCGTCACCAGCGGGGCCAGCCGGGCCACGGTGTTGTGCGCCAGGAGCTCCGCGACGGGGAGCTTGCGGCCGAACTCGCGCCGGATCCGCATGGCCAGGTTGAGTGCCACCAGGGAGTGCCCGCCGAGCGCGAAGAAGCTGTCGTGGATGCCGATCGGGCTGACCCCGAGGGTCTCCTCCCAGACCCGGACCAGCCGGCGCTGGACGTCTGTGACCGGCGGCGCGGGGGTCCGCTCCCCGGCCAGGGCGGCCGGCCCGGGCTCCGGGAGGAGCTTGCGGTCCACCTTGCCGTTGGAGGCCAGCGGCAGCCGTTCCAGCCGCGTCCAGACGCTCGGCAGCATGTACTCGGGCAGGGTGTCGCCGAGGTACGCGGCCAGGGCGTCGCCGGTGACGGACTCCGGGGCCGCCACGTACGCCGCCAGCCGGTGCCCGCGCAGGACCACGGCCGCCTCGCGGACGTCCGGGTGGCGGGTCAGCGCGGCCTCGATCTCGCCCAGTTCGATCCGCATGCCGCGGACCTTCACCTGCTGGTCGGCCCGGCCCAGGTAGTCGATCGCGCCGTCCGGGCGGCGCCGGGCGAGGTCCCCGGTGCGGTAGAGGCGTTCGGCGGTGCCGTCCGGCCAGGTGTGCTCGACGAAGCGCTCGGCGGTGAGGTCCGGGCGGCCGTGGTAGCCGTCGGCCAGGCCGACGCCGCCGATGTGCAGCTCGCCGGTCACGCCGACCGGCACCCGGTTCATCCGGGCGTCCAGCAGGTGGATCCGGATGTTCGCGATCGGGTGCCCGATCGGCACCGTCGCGCCGTCACCGGGGCGGCAGCGCCAGCAGGTGACGTCGACGGCGGCCTCGGTCGGGCCGTAGAGGTTGACCAGCTCCGCGTCGAGGCGCTCGTGGTGGGCGTCCCGCAGGTCGGCCGGCAGGGCCTCGCCGCTGCACACCACCAGGCGCAGGCTCGCGCAGTCCGCCGGGTCCGCGTGGTCCAGGAAGACCCGGAGCATCGAGGGCACGAAGTGGACCGTGGTCACCGAGTGTTCGCGGATCAGCTGCGCCAGCTCCTCCGGCTCCCGGTGGGCGCCGGGAGCGGCGACGACCAGCCGGGCGCCCTGGACCAGCGGCCAGAAGAACTCCCAGACGGAGACGTCGAAGGTGTACGGGGTCTTCTGCAGCACCCGGTCCGCCTCGGTGAGGCCGAACTCCTCCTGCATCCACAGCAGTCGGTTGCAGATCGCCCGGTGCGAGACCACGACGCCCTTGGGGACGCCGGTGGAGCCGGAGGTGAAGATCAGGTAGGCCGGGGCGTCCGGGTCCACCGCCACCCGGGGGCCGCCGACGGGGAGCCCGGCGTCGGGGAGCCCGGTGCCGGGGGCCCCGGTGCCGGCGTTCCCGGTGTCCACCGCCTCGACGGCCGCACCGGACGGCTCCACCCGCTCGGCGAGCGCGGTCGTGGTCAGCACCAGGGCCGGCGCCGCCTCCGTCACCATCGTGGCGATCCGGGCGACCGGGTGCTCCGGGTCGATCGGCACGTAGGCGCCGCCCGCCTTGAGGACCGCCAGCAGCGAGACCACCAGCTCGGTCGAGCGCTCCAGGCACACCCCGACCCGGTCGCCGGGCTCCACCCCGCGCTCCACCAGCCGGCGGGCGAGGGCGTCCGCCCGGCGGTCCAGCTCCCGGTAGGAGAGCGTGCCGCCCTCGAAGGCCACCGCGATCCGGTCCGGGGTCAGCCGGGCCTGCTCCTCGACCAGGACGTGCAGCAGGTGCGGCCGGTGGTACGTGGTCGCGGTGTCGTTCCAGCGGTCGAGCTGCGCCAGCTCGGCGGGGGCCGGCAGTTCGGTCCGGCCGATGCCCGCGGCGGGTTCCGCGGCCAGCGAGCGCAGCGCGGTCAGGTGGTAGCCGGCCCAGCGGTCGATCTCCTCGGCGGCGAACTGCGCCGCGTCGTACCGCAGTCCCAGGCCGATCCGCCCGGTCCGGGCGTCGCGCATGAACTCCACGCCGAACGGGAAGCTGGTCGGCACCACGCCGAACTCGTCGAGGATCTCCAGCTCCCCGGCGGTGCCCTCGTCGGGCGCGTGGAAGTGGGTGTAGTTGAAGAAGCTCTCGAACAGCGGCCCGCCGCCGGCGTCCTGCTGGATGGTGGCGAGCGGGAGCCGGCGGTGCGGCTGGAGCGCGAGATCGGTCGCGGCGACGTCGGCGACCAGCGAGGCCCAGGTGGTGCCGTCGTCGATCCGGGCGCGCACCGGCAGGGTGTTCAGGAACAGGCCGACGACCCGCTCCCCGTCCTCCTCGGCGATGCGGCCGTTGTAGACCGCGCCCGAGACCACGTCGTCGGTGCCGCCGAGCAGCGCCAGCACCCGCAGGTGCGCGGCCAGCAGCGCGATCCGGACCGGGACGCCGAGTTCGGCGGCCGTCCGCAGCAGGTCGGCGGAGAGCTGCCCGGGCAGCTCGTACTCGGTCATCACCAGGTCCGGCACCCCCGCGGCGGGGGCGGTGCGCGGCAGCCGCAGCGCCGTCATGCCGTCCAACCGCTCGCGCCAGAAGGCGCGTTGGCCGGGATCGGCGACGGCTTCGCGCTCCAGGGCGACCAGCGAGCGGAACCGGGCGAGCGGCGGCGGGGCGAGCTCCCGGGTGCTGCGCCCGAGGGCCTGGAGGTAGAGCTCCAGGAGTTCGGTCAGCAGCTGCCGGCCGCTCCAGCCGTCCAGGATCGCGTGGTGCTCGACCACCCAGAGCTGGAAGGTGTCGGCCGAGCGGCGCTGCACGTGGAAGCGGATGAGCGGCGGGCGCTCCCAGTCGAAGGGGTGCTCGCGCTCCCACGCGTAGTGGCGGCGCAGCGCCTCCGGCTGCTCGTCGGCGGGCACCGCGCCGAGGTCCTCGAAGGTGACCGGCGGTTCGGCGACCTGGTGGTGCACCAGCTGGACCGGCTCGCCGAGGTCGCGCAGGGCGAAGGAGGTGCGCAGCAGCTCGTGCCGCTCCAGCAGGGCGGCGACGGCGGAGCGCCAGGCCGGCGGCGAGTACGGGCCGCGCAGGTGGTAGCCGGCGACGTCGTGGTAGGCGCGGTGCACGGCGTCCAGCTCGCTGTGGTAGAGCATGCCGGCCTGGAGCGAGGTGAGCGGATAGGCGTCCGCCAGGCCGTCCGGCAGCCGGGCCCGGTCGGCGGCCGTCAGCAGGTCGAAGGGCTCCAGGGCCGCTTCGGCCTCGGGGGCGGTGCGGGTCACCAGCGGGGTCAGCTCGCGGATCGTCTGGGCGACCAGGAGGTCCCGCAGTTCGAACCGCAGGCCGTGCCGGCGGGCCCGGGAGAGGATCTGGATGCTGAGGATCGAGTCGCCGCCGACCTCGAAGTAGTTGTGGTCGATGCCGATGTCGCCGCGGCCGAGGGCCTCCTGCCAGACCTCGGCCAGGATCCGCTCGTCCTCGTCGCGCGGTGCCACGTACGGGGTGTCGTCCTCGTCGTCCCAGCCGTCGTCCCAGCCGTCGTCCTGACCGTCCTCCGCGGCACGGCCCGCGACGCCGTCCGGGGCGCGCTCCGCCGCCGGGAGCTCGAACAGCGCGTCGAGCGGGCGGTCGGGCTGCTCGACCACCAGCCGCAGCAGCCGGGCGTAGTGCCCGGCGAAGCGCTGCGCCCACTCGGGCGTGAACCGGTCGGTGCGGTACTCGAGTTCGAAGCCCGGCCGGTCGTCGTGCTCGTTCACCTGGAGGGAGAGCTGGAACTTGGCGGTGTCGGAGTGGACCGGCACCGGGACGATCTCCAGTCCCTCCGCCGCGGGCGGCTCGGTCGTGGTGTCGTCCAGCATGAACAGGGCCTGGAAGACCGGGTCGTGGCCGGGGTCGCGGCGCGGGTTGACCAGTTGGACGACGGACTCGAAGGGGAGCTCGTGGTGGTCCTGGGCCTGTAACGCGGCGGTGCGCACCCGGGTCAGCAGTTCGCGGAAGCTCGGTCCGGTGGGCCCCGGTTCTCCCGCCCCCGGTTCTCCCGCCCCTGACTCGGCCGGGCCGAGGTCGGTGCGGATCGCCACCATGTTGACGAAGAAGCCGACCGTCCGCTCGAACTCGATCCGGCTGCGGTTGGCCACCGGGCTGCCGACGATGACGTCCTCGACCCCGGTGTACCGGCCGAGCAGCACCTGGTACGCGGCGAGCATGACGGTGAACAGCGTGCTGCGGGCCGCGGTGGCCAACGCGTGCAGGCCGTCCAGCAGTTCGGGTTCCAGCGGGAAGCTCAGCAGGCCGCCGCCGCCGCCGCCGTGGCCGGGGGCCGGGGTGCCGGCCGGCCGGTCCCCGGGCAGTTCCAGGACCGGCAGCTCCCCGCCGAGGGTCCGGGACCAGAAGTCGAGGTGCTTCTCGGCGGCGGGGCTGCCCAGCCAGGCGCGCTGCCAGTCGGCGTAGTCGCCGTACTGGAACTCGGGTTCCGGCAGGACGAGGTCCCGACCGGCCGCGAACGCGTCGTAGTGGCGGAACAGTTCGTCGACCACGATGCCCAGGGACCATCCGTCGCAGACGATGTGATGCATCGTCAACACCAGGAGGGCGGTCCGCTCGTCGCGCCGCAGCAGGGCGGCGCGGAACAGCGGGGGCGACTCCAGGTCGAACGGCCGGTCGGTCTCCGACCGCAGCCGGGAGCCCAGTTCGTCCTCGGACGCGCAGTCGACGATCCGCCAGTCGGCGGGGCGATCGGTGACCACCTGCTGGAGCCCGTCGTCGCCGAGGGTGAAGTGCGTCCGCAGCGCCTCGTGCCGCAGGGCCACCCGGCGCACCGCGCGCTCCAGGGCCGCCGGGTCGAGCCGGCCGGTCAGGGCGAAGACGACCGGGACGTGGTAGGCGGGGGAGTCGCCGATGACCTGCTGCACGAAGTACAGCTGCTCCTGCGCCTTGGCCGCCGGAAAGACGTCCGGCTCGAACGTCTCCGGGCTGGGGCTTTCATTGCTGCTCAAAGCGCCGTGACCTTTCTTCATCCCATTTATCGGCCGCGAGGTGGGGGGCGGCGTCGATATGGTCTTCCGGTGCGCAGACGGCAGTCACTAAGTCGATCCAAGTCGATCTTAGCGTTGGCGATGCTCCTGTCAACAGCCGTTTTCCGGGTGTGCCGCGGGAGTTGGGGCGGCGGGCCGGAATAGTGCGGTTCTGTCCCGGTTGGGATGGATATGGATATCGGCCCGGACGGGCCCCGGTCCGGGCGTCCCTACTTCTCTTCCGACCATTGACAGCGGGGTGGGACGCGGAGAGGATCATTGGCATCGAAGCCCCTGCCCGGAACCGGACTTATGGCCGCCGCGAGGCGTTCGGCCCCGCCGTTGCCGGATTGCCCGGCCGTTCGATCGGCCGATGAGGAACCCGGGCGGAAATACGTGTCGACGGGTGTGCGGGGGCAGGCCTTGATCGGAAAGAGGGACACGTGAGCGAGCAGAGCGACGAGGACCTCCGGTCCTACCAGGTCGTCGTCAACCACGAGGAGCAGTACTCGGTTTGGCCTGCGGAGAGCACCCCGCCGGCCGGCTGGACCGCGCCCGGGTTCACCGGGACCAAGCAGGAATGCCTCGACCGTATCGCCGAGGTGTGGACCGACATGCGTCCGCTGAGTCTGCGCCGGGCAATGGCCGGCGAGACCTCCTGAAATCCACGTCGGGGTCGCCGGCCGACGCGTCCTGAATCGCGCGGCCGAATTCAGTCGCATTCACCAGAAGCAGCGATGGTTTTCCGTACAGCGGGAGGGGCAACACCGTGAGCAGGCCATGGGACGACCGTTTCGAGAAAGTACTCCTGAAGGTCGTCCCCGGGATTTCCGGTGGCGCCGAACTGGTTCCTGATCTGGATCTCTCGGGAGCCGGTCTCACCTCCATCGGAATCGTCCAGCTGATGATGCAGCTGGAGCGTGAGTACGACGTCGAGTTCGCCTTCGAGTTGCTCAACTTCCAGATCTTCGCGACGCCCGCCACGCTGTGGGCCGAGGTTTCCGAAACCCTCGCGCAGGCGGGCCACGCGGTTCGGAAGGACGGCTGATGACGGCGGCCGCGGCCGAGCTCGTGGCCGGGATCCTGCCGGTCCTGCGCGAACAGGCCGCCGAGTCCGACCGGCGCGCGGCCTTTCCGGCCGCGTCGCTGGAGACCCTGCGCGAGCACCGGCTGCTCAGCCTGACCGTCCCGCAGGAGTACGGCGGCTCCGGCGCCTCCACCCGGCTGTGGACCGAGGTCGCGCAGGAACTGGCCGGCGCCTGCCTGTCCACCGCCCAGATCTGGGCGATGCACGTGTCGCACGTCGACGCGGTGGTCCGGTACGGCAGCGCGGAGCTCAAGGCCGACCTGCTCACCCGGATCGGTACGGAGGAGCTCTTCATCGCCTCCGTCACCAGCGAACAGGGCCGGGGCGCCAGCCTGTTCACCGCCCACAGTCCGCTGGTCCCCGACGGCGACCGGGTCGGCATCGACCGGATCGCCCCGGTGGTGACCGGCGGCGCGCACGCCGACGGGTACCTGATCAGCATGCGGGCCGGCGCGGAGGCCTCGGAGCACGAGGTCTCGCTGGTCTACGCCGACCGCGCGGACCTGGAACTGGCGACCACCGGGGAGTGGAACGCGCTCGGCATGCGGGCCACCGAGAGCGTCGGGATGGTCATCAAGGGCAGCGCCCCGGCCCGGAACGTCATCGGCGGCTCCGGCCGCTTCGCCGACGTGGCGCGGGAGAGCATGATCCCGGTCTCGCACCTCGCCTGGGCCGCCTGCTGGCTGGGCGCCGCCCGCGGCGCGCTGAGCGAACTGGTGCGCTTCCTCTGGAAGTCCGGCCGGGCCGAGGGCGCCTCCGACCTCTTCCACGAGCGGCTCGCCCGGATCCGGGTGGACCTCGAACTCGCCAGCGCCTACCTCACCCGGGTCCGCGAGGAGGTCGACCTGGCCCGCGCCGAGGGCCGCTCGCTGGCCCACCCGCGGACCCAACTCCAGCTCAACGCCCTCAAGGTGGCCACCTCCGACCTGGCCTTCCGGGCGGTCGACAACATGGTGCAGCTGGGCGGACTGCGGCTGGGCTACCTCCAGGACGCCCCGATCCCCCTGGAGCGGCACTTCCGCGACCTGCGGTCGGCCAGCCTGACCCATGCCAACGACGGCCTGCGGGTGGGCATCGGAGCGCTGTCCCTGCTCGACCGCTCGGTGACCCTGATCTGATCGGCCGCCGATCCGCACCGCAACCCTGAGCGAATGGGAGTAGCACAAGTGTCGACGCCGCACGGGCTGATCGGGCACGAGAACACCGTCTCCGAGTTCTACGGGACGTTCCCCTACCCGTGGAAGCCGGTCTACTTCGACCGGATGAGCGACCCCGACTTCCACGCCGCCCTGATCCGCCAGGAGACCGGCCGGGCCGGCCTCGGGCCGATCCGCCGGATCTGGGTGGCCGGCTGCGGGACCAACCAGGCGCTGATCACGGCGCTCCAGTTCCCCGCGGCCGAGGTGCTCGGCACCGACGTCTCCGCGGAGTCGCTCGCCATCTGCCGACAGAACGCCGAGCAGCTCGGGGTGACCAACCTGCGGCTGGTGCAGCAGGGCATCACCCAGGCCGGGTACGACCGGGAGTTCGACCTGGTCGTCTGCACCGGGGTGATCCACCACAACCCGGAGCCGCGGCGCTGCCTGGAGCGGCTGTCCGCGGCGGTGCGGGACGACGGCGTGCTCGAACTCATGGTCTACAACCGCTTCCACCGCCGGGAGGCCGAGTCCTTCCAGGCGGCGCTGCGGATCCTGGCCCCCGAGTCCGAGCACGGCCACCGCGAGCGGTACGCCCTCGCCCGGAGCCTGGCCGGCTCGCTCCAGGTCGAGAGCACCATGACGAAGCACCTGGAGGACACCCGGCGCAGCCCCGAACCCGCCTGGGCGGACCGCTGGATGAACCCCTGCGAGACCTCCTACGACGTCGACTCGCTGGCCGGGCTGGCCAGGGAGTGCGGCCTGCTGCTGGAGGCCCCGAAGGTCAACGGCTTCGACAAGATGCGCCGGCGGTTCCTCTGGACCACGGAGCTCACCGACCCCGAACTGCTGGCCCCGTACGAGCGGTTGGACGACCTGGCGCGCTGGCAGCTGGTCAACCTGCTGCACCTGGACAACTCGCCGATGCTCTGGTTCTACCTGCGCCCCGACCGCGCCGGCACGGGCACCAGGGTCTCGGACGCCGACCGCAACCGGATGTTCCTGGACGGCGTGCTGGACCGCCCGACGGCCGTGCGCCACCGCCACGTCCTGGACCGGGACGGCGCGTACCACCCCGACCCGAACGCCTCCGAGGTGGCCTCCTGGCCCGCCTGGCCCGAGGTCAAGGCGATCCAGGAGGCCGCGGACGGCCGCCGCACCGGCCGGGAGATCCTCACCGGGCTGGGGTACGGCACCGGCTTCAACGCCGTCCAGCGCGCCCGGGTCATGCTCACCACCTCGGAGTTCCCGCACCTGACCGTCACACCGGCCGGCTGACCGGCCGCGCGGAGAGGAGAACCAGTCGTGGACCCCGTAGCGCCGGTGATCGCCGAAGTGAACGCCCTGCGCCGCCGGTTGCAGCCGGTCGCGGACCCAAGGGACCCGGTGTTCCTGGAGCGGCTGGCGAAGGAGCTGGCGGACAGCGCCGAGCTGAGCCGCCAGCCGATCGTCCGGGCCTTCCTGGCCGACCTGCGGGACAGCCCGGACGGCTCCCGGCTCCGCGCGACCAAGGCGCACATCAACGAGGAGCGCGACAACCACGTCTTCTCGTTCTTCGACGCCTCGTACTTCCCGAAGCTCTCGCTCGACTACCTGGCGTACCGGACCCTGCCGACCGACCCGCACCTGGCCGTCCGGTACGCCAGCAACACCCGGCCGGTCAACCTGCTCGCCAAGTCGGAGGGGTTCGAGTCCCGGGTGGTCGTCGCCCTGTTCCCGGAGAACCACCTCGACGGCCGGCAGGACCCGGACGACCTGATCTTCTACTTCATCGACAAGTTCGTCGAGCGCCACAACCGGATCACCCGGAAGATGATCGACGCCGTGATGGCACCGGGCAGCTTCCCGCGGATCCAGGGCGCCCCCGACCACGTCGTCGAGGCCGCCTCCTCCTGGTGGGTCCGGCTGCACGAGTACCACCACCGGCAGGGCGACCTGCCGATCCCGGAGTTCCTGGACGCCAAGAAGCTCAAGCCGCTGGCCGGGCTGGAGGAGCTCCGGGTGGACGTCTCGGCCATGCTGGTCTGCCTCGACGACGCGCAGCTGCCCGAGCAACAGGCCCGGGCCGCCTACGAGTACATCCTCGCCGAGCGGCTGCTGCGCTACGCGGTGGAGGGCATCCCGCGCCCCAACTACGACGCCGTCGCCTCCCAGCTGCTGTTCAGCTACCTGACGGAGCACCGGGGCATCCGGCTGCGCGACGGCCTGATCGAGCTGGCCCCGGAGCTGCCGGCGGTGCTGGCCGCCTTCCTGGGCGAGATCCAGGCGATCGAGCGGCGGATCCGCACCGAGCCGCTGGAGCGGGTGCGCGCCGGGCTGCTGGAGTTCACCAACCGCTACACCGACTACGACCCGCAGGCCAAGGACTACCGGCACATCCCGTTCTTCGCCGAGGTCAAGCAGCGCCTGGGCCTCTGAGCCCCCGTACGGCCCCCGCACCGCCCGCACGTCCCGCACGACGCCCGCCCGGACGGGACACCGACGGACCGGCCCGCAGCTCCCGCCGCGGGCCGGTCCGGTCGTTCCCGGGGTCCGTCCGGTCACTCCGGCCGGGCGGTGTCGGTCAGCACGGTCCGACGGCGTCGGACCACCACCGGCTCCGCCCCGCCCGACTGCCCGGTCCGGTCCACCTCGGCAGCCAGTTCGGCGATCGTCGCGTGCTCGAAGAACCGCACCAGCGGGACCGTGGCCCCCAGCGAGGACCGGATCCGGCTCAGGATCTGGGTGGCCATCAGGGAGTGCCCGCCGAGCCGGAAGAAGTCGGTGTGCACGCCGATCCGTTCGACCCCGAGGACGGACTGCCAGATCCCGGCGAGCGTCTCCTCGACGGGCGTGCGCGGCGCCGTGTACTCCTCCTCCGGCTCCGGCGCGGCCGGCAGCGCACCGCGGTCCACCTTGCCGTTGGGCAGCAGCGGGAAGGCGTCCAGCACCACCACGGCCGAGGGCACCATGAAGTCGGGCAGGGTGCGGGCGGCGTGCTCGCGCAGCGCGGCGCCGTCCACCGCCGTCCCGGCCATCGGCACGGCGTACGCGACCAGCCGGTCGCCCGTCGCGGAGCCGCTCACCACGGCGACGGCGTGCGCCACCGCGGGGTGCGAGCCGACCGCCGACTCGACCTCGCCCAGCTCGATCCGCAGGCCGCGCAGCTTCACCTGGTCGTCGGCCCGGCCGACGAACATCAGCTCGCCGTCCGGTGTCCAGCGCACCACGTCCCCGGTCCGGTACATCCGCTCGCCCGGAGCCCCGAACGGGCAGGGCACGAAGCGGTCGGCGGTCAGGACGGGGCGGTGCAGGTAGCCGCGGGCCAGCCCGGTGCCGGCGAGGTAGGCCTGCCCGGGGACGCCCGGCGGCACCGGCCGCAGCGCCTCGTCCAGCACGTACACCCGGGCGTCCAGGTTCGGCCCGCCGAGGGTCGGCACGCCGTCGCCGGAGAGCGGGCCGGTGGTGGTGGAGATGACGGTGGACTCGGTGGCCCCGTAGATGTTGATCATCCGGCGCCCGGGCGACCAGCGGCCGACCAGGTCGCCGGGCAGCACCTCACTGCCGCTGGCCAGGCCGACCAGCGCGGGCAGCTCGACCGGGGGCACCGTGGCCAGCCGGGTCGGGGCGAGGAAGGCGTGGGTGATCCGCCGCTCGCGCAGGAAGTCCGCCAGCTCCTCGCCGGCCAGCGGGCCCGGCGGAGCCACCACCAGGGCCGCCCCGACCGGGAAGGCCATCAGCAGCTCCAGCACCCAGGCGTCGAAGCTCGGCGTGGACACCTGGAGCACCCGGGAGCCGTGGTCGATCCGCAGCCGCGCGGCCATCTGGTCGCTCAGCGCGAGCAGACCGGTGTGCGGCATCACGGCGCCCTTGGGGACACCCGTCGAGCCCGAGGTGTAGATCGCGTACGCGGGGCTGAGCGGGTCGAGCGGGGCCGTCCGGTCGGCGTCGGTGGGATCGCCGTCCGGCTGCCGGGCCAGCAGCTGCGCGGTGGCGGGCTCGTCCAGCACCAGCCGGGCCGTTCCGGTGTCCGGCAGCCCGGAGTCCGCGGTGGTGACCACCAGGGCCGGACCGGCGTCCGCGAGCATGAACGCGATCCGCTCGGCCGGGTAGCCCGGGTCGACCGGGATGAACGCCGCCCCGGCCTTGGCCACCGCGAGCACCGCCACCACCAGCTCGACCCCGCGCGGCAGCGCCACGGCGACGAACTGCTCCGGGCCGATCCCGCGCCCGATCAGCAGCCGGGCCAGCCGGTTGGCCCGCGCGCCGAGCTCCCGGTACGTCAGCCGGGTGTCACCGAACTCCAGGGCCGGCGCCTGCGGGGCCCGGGCGGCGGCGGCCTCGAAGAGCGCCGCCAGCGTCACCGCGGGGATGCCGGCGCCGGTGCTGTTCCAGTCCTCCAGGATCCGTCGGCGCTCGGCCGCCGGGAGCAGCTCCAGCTCGGACAGCGGCCGGGCCGGTTCGGCGACGGCGGACGCGAGCAGGGTGGTGAACCGCTCGGCCAGCGCGGCGACGGTCCGCCGGTCGAACAGCGCCGTGTTGTAGGTGACGTGCCCCAGCAGACCGGCCGGGCCGCCGTCCGCGTCCTGCTGTTCGGTCAGCGAGAAGTCCAGGTCGAAGGGGGAGACCGGCAGCTCGAACAGCACCGGCTCCACCCGGAGCCCGGCCAGCTCCGGGCTGGCCTCGGGCCGGCCCGCGACCGACAGCAGGACCTGGAACAGCGGGTTGCGGCCCGGCTGGCGGGCCGGGTTCAGGGCGGACACCAGCAGGTCGAAGGGGACGTCCTGGTTCGCGTAGGCGGCCAGGTCGGTCTCCCGCACCCGCTCCAGCAGCGCCGCGAAGCTCGGGTCGCCCGAGGTGTCGGTGCGCAGCACGACGGTGTTGATGAAGCAGCCGACCAGCCGCTCCAGCGACACCTCCGAGCGGCCGGCGACCGCCGTGCCCAGCGGGATGTCCCCGCCCGCGCCCATCCGGGTCAACAGGGCGGCCAGCGCCGCCTGCACCACCATGTGGACGCTGGCCCCGGCGGAGCCGGCCAGCTCGCCGACCGCCCGGTGCAGCGCGGCCGGGACGGCGAGCGGGACGGTGTCGCCCCGGTAGTCGGCGGTGGCCTGGCGCACCCGGTCGGCCGGCAGCGGCAGCTCCTCGGGCAGCCCGGCCAGGCGCCCGGTCCAGTGCGCGAGCTGCCGCGCCAGCCCGCTGTCGCGGTCCGTCGCGGAGCCCAGCGCGTCGTGCTGCCACAGGGCGTGGTCCGGGTACTGCAGCGGCAGCGGCTCCCAGCGCGGCGCGGCCCCGGCCCTGCGGGCGGCGTAGGCCGTCGACAGGTCCTCGCACAGCGGCTGCCAGGAGAGGCCGTCGCAGGCGATGTGGTGGATCACGATCAGCAGCAGGTGGTCCTCGGCGCCGACCTCGAACAGGCAGGCCCGCACCGGCGGTTCGCCGCTCAGGTCGAAGGGCCGGGCCGCGGCCGCGCGCAGCGCCGCGTCGAGGTCCCCGGCCGCGACCGGGAGCACCGGAAGCGCGGGCTCGAACGGATCCCGCACCAGCTGGCACGGCTCGCCGTCGCGGACCGGGAACACCGTGCGCAGGCTCTCGTGCCGGGCGATCACGTCACCGAGCGCCGCGTGCAGCGCCGCCCGGTCCAGCGGACCGGTCAGCCGCAGTGCCAACGGCATGTGGTAGTAGGAACTCTGGCCCTCGACCTGGTTGTTGAACCAGATGCCGCGCTGGGCGAGCGACAGCGGCAGCGTCGCCGGACGCGCCACCGGGGCCGGCCCGGACGGCTGGGGGGCCGGCTCCGCGCCCCGCTCGGCGACCAGCCGGTCGATCTCGGCGGCCAGCGCGCCCAGGGTGGGGGAGCGCAGCATCTGGCGGACCGACAGCTTGACGCCCCAGGCCCGGCGCACCCGGGCGACCACCTTGGTGGCCAGCAGGGAGTCGCCGCCGGTACGGAAGAAGTCCTGCTCCCGGCCGGGCGTGCCGCCGTCGAGCACCTGGCCCCAGATCGCGGCCAGCCGCCGCTCGGTGCCGGTCCGCGGGGCCTCCGTCGCGGGGGCCGGCGCCGACGCCGGGGCGGCGGCGGAGGGCTCGTCCCGGTACTCCAGGGTGCCGTCGCGCAGCCGCCGGGCGGTGCGGCCGTCCGGCACGCCCGCCACCGTCACGGCGCCGAACACGCCGACCGGGCAGGGCCGGCCGTACCGGTCGGTGAGCACCACCCCGTCCTCCGGCACCGCGCCGGGCTCGTCACCGCCCGGGGCGAGGTCCCCGGCGCGGGACCGCGGCCGCTCCAGGAAGGCGGCCAGCAGCAGCCGGAAGTGCCCGGCCAGCTGCTCCACGGTCGCGCGGTCGAACAGGTCGGTGGCGTACTCGAAGCGGCAGTCGACCCGGTCCCGGTCGTAGGTGACGACCAGCTCCAGGTCGAACTTGGCGGTGTCGTTGTCGAGGTCCACCAGCTCGACCCCGCAGTCCGCCAGGGCCGGCGGCGCGGTGGCCTGGTTGACCGAGCACATGACCTGGAAGACCGGATTGCTGCCCGGGGCGCGCTGGATCCCGAGCGCCTCCACGACCTGGTTGAACGGGACGTTCTGGTGGGACAGCGCCTCCACCGAGACGGTCCGGACCCGGTCCAGCAGCTCGGCCTGGGTGGGCCCGTCGGCGAGGTCGACCCGCAGGGCGACGGTGTTGGAGAAGAACCCGACCACCGGCTCCAGCTCGCGGCGGGCCCGGTTGGCCACCGGCACGCCGATCACCACGGTGTCCTCGCCGCCGTAGCGGTGCAGCAGTTGGGCGAGCACCGCGACCGCGCCGGTGAACAGCGAGGCCCGGTCGCCGCCCTCCCAGCGCCGCAGGGCCGCCTGGAGGTCCGCCGGCACCGCGACCGGCACCGAGGCCCCGCGCATGCTCGGCTCGACCGGGCGCGGCCGGTCCGTCGGCAGGGCGGGCCCGGCGGGGACGTCCTTGAGCCGCTCGCGCCAGTAGCCGAGCTGCTGCTCGTACAGGTCCCGGGCCTCGGGTTCGGCCTCCCAGCCGGTGTAGTCCGCGTACTGGAGCCCGGGCGGCGGCAGTTCGGGCTCCTCGCCCCGCACCCGGGCCGAGTAGAGGACGCCCAGCTCCTGGAAGAGGATGCCCTCGGACCAGCCGTCGGTGACGATGTGGTGGAGGTTGACCACGGCGTGGCAGAGCTCGTCCCGCACCCGGATCAGCACCACGCGCAGCAGCGGTTCGCCGTCCAGCCGGAACGGCCGCCGGGCCGCCTCGGCGATCAGTTCCTCGGCCGCCCGCCCGCGTTCCGCCTCCGGCAGCCCGCGCAGGTCGTGGTGGTTCCGGGCCACCCGCACGGACGGCGCGATCTCCTGGAACAGCTCCTCACCGGTGAAGCCGAAGGTGGTCCGCAGCGCCTCGTGCCGGGCGAGGAGCGCGTCGAAGGCCCACCACAGGGCGTCCTCCCGCAGCGGGCCGGAGATCCGCAGCGCGAACGGCACGTTGTAGGAGGTGCTGGACTCGTTCAGGTGGTCGATGAACCAGAGCCGCCGCTGCGCCGCGGAGGCCGGGATCCGGCCCTCCCGGGGCCGGCGGCGCAGTCCTCCGGCGGGATCGGGCCCGCCGTCGCCGGAGAGGATCCGGCGCAGCAGGTCGCGCTTGAGTCCGGTCAGTCCCGTGCCGGATGGCTCGTCAGGCATGTCGCTCTCCCCCATGGTCGAGAAACGGTCGAGAAGTGGTCGGACCGCCGGCCTGCTCGCCCGGTGGGCCGGCGGTCGGGTGGGCGACCGGTCAGGACAGCTGCCGCAGCAGCTCCCCGGCCTCGGCCTCGGTCATCTCCTCCAGCCGTCGCACCAGCAGCTGCTCGACCTCCGCGCTCAGTTCGCGCAGCGTCGGCTTGGTGAAGACCGACATCAGCGGCAGGTCGATGCCGGCCCGCTGGCGCACCCGGGAGACGAACCGGGTGGCGACCAGGGAGTTGCCGCCCAGGGCGAAGAAGCCGTCCAGCGCCCCGATCCGGGCCAGGCCGAGCAGGTCGCGCCAGATGTCGGCGACGAAGGCCTCGACCGGCCCCTCGCAGGGTTCGCCCGGGGCCCCGGCGTCGTCCAGCAGGCGCTCCGGGGGCGCCAGCGCGCCGCGGTCGATCTTGCCGTTGGCGGTCACCTCGAAGCGGTCCTGGACGGTGACGAAGGAGGGCACCATGTACTCCGGCAGCCGCTGTCCGACGTGGGTGCGCACTTCCTCGGGCGAGGGCCGCCGGTCGGGCCGCAGCGCGGTCACGTAGGCGACCAGGCGGCGCAGCCCGTTCTCGCCCTCGTGGACCAGGACGACCGCCTCCTTCACCCCGGGGTGGTCCTCCAGCACCGCCTCGATCTCGCCCAGTTCCACCCGCATGCCGCGGATCTTGACCTGGTGGTCGGTGCGGCCGACGAACTCCAGCCGCCCGTCCGACCGCAACAGGCCCTTGTCGCCGGTGCGGTAGAGCCGCTCACCGGCCACCGAGGGGTGCGGGAGGAAGGCGGCGGCGGTGCGGGCCGGGTCGCCGGCGTAGCCGCGGGCCAGTCCGACGCCGCCGATGTACAGGTCGCCGACGACGCCGATCGGGACCGGCCGGAGCGAGGCGTCCAGCACGTGGACGGTGTTGTTGTCGAACGGCCGGCCCAGGCTGACCGGCCCGGCGCCGGCGAGGTCCTCGGCCGTGCAGGTGTGGTGGGTGGAGTCGATGGAGACCTCGGTGGCGCCCCAGGTGTTGTGCAGCTCGCCGGGCATCAGCGCGCGGAACCGCCGCACGGTGCCGGGGGACAGCGCCTCGCCGCTGGAGGTGGTGCCGCGCAGCGCCTCCAGTCCGGCGGCGCCGCGCTGCTCCACCACGTCCAGCACGGAGTTGAGCATGCTGGGGACGACCTGGAGGTACACCGAGCGGTGCCGGGCCAGGGCCTCGACGATGGCCTGCGGGTCGCGGTGCAGGTCGGGCGGCAGCACCGCCACCCGGCCGCCGACGGACAGCGGCCAGAAGATCTCCAGGGCGGAGTCGTCGAAGGTGAGGGTGGTCTTGTGCAGCACCGTCTCGCCCGGTCGCAGGGCGTGCCGGCGCTGCATCCAGGTCAGCCGGTTGACCCAGCCGCGGTGCCGGTTGGCCACGCCCTTGGGGGCCCCGGTGGAGCCGGAGGTGTAGTACACCGAGACCAGGTGCTCCGGATGGGCCGCCTGGGCGGCTTGCTCGGGGTGCTCGGGGTGGTCGGGGCCGTCCGCCGGGTCCCGGTCCGGCAGCGGGCCGATCGGCTCGATGCCGTCGAACGGCTCCAGCGGCACGCCGCCGGTCAGCACCACCCGGGCGCGGGCGTCCCGCAGGATCTGCTCCAGCCGGGCGCGGGGCGCCGCCAGGTCGAGCGGCAGGTAGGCGCCGCCGGCCTTGAGGATGCCGAGCAGGGCCACCACCAGGGCCACCGAGCGCTCGACGAACACGCCGACGCACTGGTCCGCGCCGACCCCGCGCCCGCGCAGGTGCTCGGCCAGGGCCGAGGCGCGGCGGTCCAGTTCACGGTAGGTCAGCTCGCCGTCCGCCGCGCTCACCGCGACGGCGTCCGGGGTGCGGGCGGCCTGCGCCTCGAACAACTCGTGCACGCAGCGCTCTTCCGGGAACTGCGCCCCGGTGCGGTTCCCGCGGGCGATCAGGGCCCGTTCGGCGGGCGAGCAGAGCTCGTACGCCTCCAGCGGCCGGTCGGGGTCGGCCAACAGCCCGTCCAGCAGCGTCCGGTAGTTCTCGGCGAGCCGGGCCACCGTGGTGCGGTCGAAGAGCGCGGTGGCGAACTCGAACCGGCCGTCCAGGCCGCCCTGCGGCGAGCGGTCCAGATAGAGGCCGAGCTCGTACCGGGCGGTCGCGGTGCGCACGTCGAGCGGGCGGACCTCCAGGCCGTCCAGGTGCGGGCGGTGCTGGGTGTGGTTGTACGCGAAGACCGTCTGCACCAGCGGGGCGTGGCTCAGTCCGCCCTGCAGCCCGAGCCGTTGGACGATGTGGTCGAACGGGGTCTCCTGGTGGGCGAAGGCGTCCAGGCAGGTCTCGCGCAGCGCGCCCAGGTAGTCGGCGAAGGTCTGCCCGGGGCTGTGGTCGCTGCGGATCGGGAGGGTGTTGACGAAGAAGCCGAGGGTCTGTTCCAGGCCATCGCCCGGCCGGTTCGCGACCGGGGTGCCGACCACGAGGGACCGCTGTCCCGAGTACCGGTGCAGCAGGAGGGTGAACGCCGCGAGCAGGACCATGTAGTGCGAGGCGTTGTGCTGTTTGGCGACTTCGGTGAGGCGTTGCGTGGACGAACCGGAGAGTTTGAAGCGGACGTCCCCTCCGGCGAAGTCCTGGGTGGCCCCGCGCGGGCGGTCGGCGGGCAGCCGGAGCAGGCCGGGAACGCCGGTCAGCGCCGACTCCCAGGACGCCAGGTCGGCTTCGGCCGCGGGGCCGGCGAGGCGCTCGCGCTGTTGCACCGAATACCGTGGATAACTCACCGCGAGCGGCTCGGAAACCGGCGGGAGACCGGTTTTCACGTTCCGGTAGGAGCGGCCGATCTCGTCGATCAGAAGTCGGCCGGACTGGCCGTCCGTGATGAGGTGGTGGAGGTTGAGGTACAGGATGTGGTGGTTCTCGGACAGCTTCGCCAGCCGGATGTCGAAAAGCCCGGGGCGGCTCAGGTCGAAGGGTTGCGAGGCGGCTTCGGAAAGCCGGCGCAGGACCGCTCCGGCATCCGTTCCGAGGTTTTCCACCGGGAGTGCGAAGGGCAGTTCGTCGGCTATCAGTTGGACCGGCCGGTCCCCCCGGACGGCGAATCCGGTGCGGAGCGGCTCGTGCCGTCCGACCAGCGCGCGGATCGCCTCGGTGAGTGCCGGGACGTCGAGTTCACCGGTGATTCCGTAGGCGGCCGGCTCGTTGTACACCGGCACGTCCGGGTGGAGCTGGTGCAGGAACCAGAGGCGTTCCTGGGGGTGGGCGAGCGGGATCTCCCGGAGGGCGGGGTGCTGTTCCTCGGCCGGAATTCCGGTCCCGGTGTCCTGGTTCGTCATCCGGCGGTCCGACCTTTCCTTCCCGCGGATCGCCGGAATTCCGGTGGAGTTCGGCGATGCCGGGTCGTGATTGCGCGGTTCGGGGCATCTGGGCACTCCGGCGCAAGCTATTGACTGACGCCCGGGAAAGTCAAGGCCCCGGATCATTGATCCCCCCTGCGGCGGTTGGAGGGGTAACGGAGCGGTTGTGCCCGGTATGTCGCCGGGGTCGCGGGGTGCGGGCCGTCCGCCGGAGGGGCGGAGCGGCGGAGTCCGGTCGGCCGTTCCTGGCATGAACACCCGGGACAATGGGCAGGTCGACTGCTAGGGTCGGGTGATTGTGGGCTTGCCGATGACATGTCAGGATCGTTGCGGTGGCGGCGTTTCGTGACCTGGCCCTCGTGAACCCCACCGGCGCCGCGGTCCGCACGGCGACCCGGCACCTTTTCCCTCTCCTGAAACCACCATCGCAGAGGAGATCCCTGTGTCCAGTGGCGGTACTCAGCCCGAGCCGATACGGCCGACAGCCCGGAGGGCCACCCCGCGCCGACTCCTGATGTGTCGTCCGCAGCACTTCGACGTGACGTACTCCATCAACCCGTGGATGCACCCCGAGAAGCCGGTGGACCGCGAGTCGGCGCTGCTCCAGTGGGAGCGGCTGCGCGAGGTGTACCTGTCGCTGGGCCATACCGTCGAGGTGATCGAGCCGGTGCCCGGCCTGCCGGACATGGTCTTCGCCGCCAACGGCGCGACGGTGGTGGACGGCAAGGTCCTCGGGGCCCGGTTCCGGCACGTCGAACGGACCGCCGAGGGGCCGGCCTACCTGGCCTGGTTCGTCCAGCAGGGCTACCGCGAGGTGCTGTGGCCCGAGTTCGTCAACGAGGGCGAGGGCGACTACCTGCCGGTCGGGCGGCGGATCCTGGCCGGCACCGGCTTCCGCACCGACCAGCGCTCGCACTACGAGGCGCAGGAGTTCTTCGGGCTGCCGGTCACCTCGCTGACCCTGGTCAACCCCGAGCACTACCACCTGGACACCGCGCTCTCGGTGCTCTCCGACACCGAGGTGATGTACTTCCCGGCGGCCTTCACCCCCGGCAGCCGCTCCGTCCTGGAGACCCTCTTCCCGGACGCGATCCTCGCCGACGCCCAGGACGCCGCGGTGTTCGGCCTCAACGCCTTCTCGGACGGCCTCAACGTGGTGCTGCCGCAGGCGGCGGCCGGCCTGATCGAGCAGCTCCGGGAGCGCGGCTTCAACCCGGTCGGGGTGGACACCACCGAGCTCCTCAAGGCGGGCGGCGCCGCGAAGTGCTGCACCCTCGAACTGCGGCCCGAGCCGCGGGGCTGAGCCGCCGGGGCGTCGCCGCCCGGCGGAGCGGTCGCCCCGCTGTGCACCCGCCCCGCCGTGCAGTCGAGCAGTCGAGTCAACTCGCCGAACGACCCGGGCCGGACCGGGGCGTGGGAGGAATGAGGAGTCCGCGTTGCAGGCCGAGCAGAACAGAGCCGAGCCCGACAGGGCCGAGCACGACAGCACCGCCGCACCGGCCGTCACGGCGGAACGGCTGGCCGAACTCTCCGCCGGGCCCGCCGTCCCGGCGGCCGAGCCGGTGTACCGGCGCTTCGCGCGCTGGGCCGAGCGGGACGGCGGGCGCCCCGCCCTGCTGACCGGCATCGGCGACCTCGACTACGCGGAACTGGACAGCTGGGCCGGTGAGTTGGCCGGCCGACTGCACGCCGTCGGGGCCCGGCCGGAGCAGCGGGTCGCGATCTGCCTGCCGCGCTCGCCCGCCCTGGTCGCCGCGGTGCTCGCGGTGCTGCGGGCCGGTGCCGCCTTCGTGCCACTGGACCCGGAGTGGCCGAAGGAGCGGATCCGGGCCGTCCTCGCGGACGCCGAACCCTGCGCCGTCGTCGGCGACGCCCGCACCGCCGCGCTCCTCGACGGCGGGGCGGTCCCGGTGCTGGACGTGGACCACGGCGGCGGACGCCCGCTGGAGCCGGTCGCGGTCCGGCCGGACCACCTCGCCTACGTGCTCTACACCTCCGGCTCCACCGGCCGGCCGAAGGGCGTGCTGATCGAACAGCAGGCGCTCGCCAACTACGTGGACCACGCCGCCCGCGCCTACCTCACCGGCGACCCCGCCGCCGAGGGCGCCGCGCTGCACACCCCGCTCACCTTCGACCTGACGCTCACCGGCCTGCTCGCCCCGCTGGTCACCGGCGCCGGCGTCCGGATCGTCCCGGACGGCCAGGGGGTCGACGAACTGGCCGAACTGCTGCGCCAGGGCGTCCGGTTCGACCTGGTCAAGCTCACCCCGGCGCACCTGCGGATGCTGGAGCACGCCCTCCCGCTGTCCTTCCACACCCCCGAGGTGGGCACCTTCGTGGTGGGCGGGGAGGCGCTGCCGACCGAGCTGGTGCGCCCGTGGCTGGAGCGGATGCCGCAGCTGCGGGTGGTCAACGAGTACGGCCCGACCGAGGCCACGGTGGGCTCCTCGGCCGCCTTCGTGTCCGCCCCGCTCCCGGTCGGACCGGCCGTGCCGATCGGCCGGCCGATCGCCAACGTCCGCCAGTACGTGCTGGATCCGGACCTGGGGATCGCCGGGGTCGGGGCCACCGGGGAGATCCACATCGGGGGAGCTGGCCTGGCACGCGGGTACGCGGGGCTGCCCGGCCCGACCGCCGGGCACTTCGTCCCGGACCCGTACGGGCCGCCCGGCAGCCGGCTCTACCGGACCGGCGACGCGGGACGCTACCTCCCGGACGGCTCGGTGGAGTTCGTCGGCCGACTGGACGACGAGGCGAAGGTGAACGGCCACCGGGTCAGCCCGGGGGAGATCGAGGCGGTGCTCCAGCGGCACGAGCAGGTGGCGGCCGCGGCCGCCGTGGTCCGGGACGTCGGGGAGACCCGACGGATCATCGCCTTCGTGACCGGCCGGCCCGGGGCGCGGCCGGAGCCGGAGGCGATCCGGGCCTGGACCCGGGAGGTGCTGCCCGGCTACCTGGTGCCCTCGGTGGTGGTGCCGGTGGAGGACCTGCCGTTGACCGCGAACGGCAAGGTGGACCGCTCCCGCCTCCCGGACGCCCCCGTCGAGGCCTCCGGCCCGAGTGCCCCGCCGGTCACCCCGGTGCAGCAGGCACTGGCCGGGATCTGGCAGGAGGTGCTCGGCCTGGACGAGGTCGGGATCGACGACCACTTCCTGGACGTCGGCGGCGACTCGGTCGCCACCCTGCTGGTGGCGGGCCGGGCGGCCAGGCTGGGGATCCGGCTGGAGAGCCGGATGCTGCTCGACCACCCGACGATCCGCTCGCTCAGCGCGGCCCTGGAGCAGGAGTCGGAACAGGAGCAGGACCAGGAGTCGGAGCCGGGGTCCGCGCGGCCCGCGTCGGCGGTGAGCGCCCGATGACGCTCCCGTACCGGATCGAGCCGGACCGGGCGTCGACCCTGCTGGTCGACCACGCGCGGCAGCACCGGGCGCGGATCAGGGAGCTGGTCCGCGAGCACGGGGCCGTGCTGCTGCGCGGCTTCGCGCTGCGGGGCGTCGAGGACTTCGAGGAGACCGTCCGCCGACTGGCCGGCCCGCCGCTCGCGTACCAGGAGAAGTCGTCCCCGCGCAGCCGGATCCAGGGCGGGGTCTACACCTCGACCGAGCACCCGGCCCGGGAGGAGATCTTCTTCCACAACGAGAACTCGTACCAGGCCTCCTGGCCGATGACGCTGTTCTTCCACTGCGTCCAGCCGCCCGCCGACCGCGGCGCGACCCCGCTGGCCGACTGCCGGGAGATCCTCCGGCTGCTCGACCCGGAGGTGCTGGCCGACTTCACCCGGCGGCGCTGGATGCTGGTGCGCAACTTCGGCCCCGGCTTCGGCCTGCCCTGGCAGGAGGTCTTCGGGACCACCGACCGGGACGAGGTGGCGGCCTACTGCGCGGCCAACCGGATCGAGCCCGAGTGGCTCGACGACGGCACCCTGCGCACCCGGGTGGTCCGCGACGCCGTCCGGACCCACCCGGGGACCGGTGAGCCGGTCTGGTTCAACCACGCGGCGATGTTCCACCTGTCCACCCTCTCGCCCGGTGTCCGGGCCGGCCTCGAAGCCCTCTTCGCCGCCGAGGAGTTGCCCAACAACACCTACTACGGCGACGGCGGCCGGATCCCGGACGACGTGATGGCGCACGTGCGGGACTGCTACCGCAGGGCCGCGACGCGCTTCGACTACCGGGAGGGCGACGTCGTGATGCTCGACAACATGCTGACCGCCCACGCCCGCGAGCCCTTCACCCCGCCCCGCCGGGTCGCCGTCGCCATGGCCGAGCCGCTGAGCGGTTGAGCGGCCGGGTCGTCGGAGCGGTCCGGCGGGCCGCCGCCCGCGGTCAGTGCAGCAGGGGCAGGAAGAGGGTGTCGACGATCTCCTCCAGGACGTCGTCGGGCGCGGGCGCGAACGTGGTGAGGATCTGGAGGCGCAGCAGGTCGAAGGGGAGCGACTTGAGCCGGGGGGTGAGCCGGGCCGGGTCGACCTCGCCGCGGGCGGCGGCGCGTGCGAAGAGCAGGTCGAGTGCTTCGGCGCGGCCGGTGACCAGGGGGTCGACGAGGTCGGCGGGGCTGGTGCCGGACTCCTGGCGGTAGCCGGCCAGGTGCATCTGCACCACGGTGATGAGTTCGACCCGGGTGGTGTTGATCTCCCGCATCAGGGTGAGGACGTCCCCGCGCAGGCTCCCGGTGTCGGGGGTGTCGATCCGGGCTCCGCGGACGGCGTGCCCGATGGCGGCGCGGGCCAGTTCGTCGCGGTTGGGCCAGCGCCGGTAGAGGACGGGCGGGCTGGTGCCGGCGCGCTTGACGACGGCGTCCATGGTGAACCGGGCGTAGCCGTGGTCGGCGAGTTCCGCCCAGGCCGCGTCGAGCAGTGCCTTCTCCAGTGCCGGCCCGCGGCGTCGCTCGGCCATCGCCGACCCCTCCGTTAGGAAGACTTGTCTTTCTTATTCTAGCGCCCTACTCTGGCCGCCGTAAGATAGAACTCTGTATCTAAAGGAGCCGTCGTGGGCACCCCCCACCGCAC
>NZ_JBHZCY010000083.1:0-42562 GCF_042786665.1 Kitasatospora sp. NPDC059146
TACATTCCGAACCCGGAAGCTAAGCCTCACAGCGCCGATGGTACTGCAGGGGGGACCCTGTGGGAGAGTAGGACGCCGCCGAACAATCATTCAGAGAAGGCCCGCCCGGGTGACCGGGTGGGCCTTTTCGCATTTCCGGGTCCGCATTTCCACGGAAAGGGGCGACCCGCACTGTGACGCAAGTCACTCCGGATCAAGAACCTGCGCGCCGGACCGGGCGTCTGGCTGGTGTGAGATCACGTAGGAGAGCACTGGACGAGCTGGACGAGGAACGCCTCCTCCGGCTCGTGGCCAAGGGCGACCGCGGGGCGTTCGACGAGCTGTACCGCCGGACGTCGCCGTGGCTGGCGGTGCGGTTGCGCCGTCGCTGCGCGGACGAGCAGATCGTCGCCGAGGTCATGCAGGAGACCTATCTGGCGGTGTGGCGCGCGGCCGGCGCGTTCGCCGGGAGCGCCGTGGGCGGTTCGGCCGTCGGGTGGCTGTGGACGATCGCGGCGCGCCGGCTGGTCGACGCGTTCCGGCGCCGGGCCCACCACGCCGAGCCGCCGGTGGCCGCCGCCGAGCGGGCGGTGGTGCCCGGGGCGGAGGAGGAGGCGCTCGCCGGGACGGTCGGCGGCGACGTGGGCGACGCGCTGCGGCGCCTGGCCCCGGAACTGCGCGAGGTGCTGCAGGCCACGGTGCTGGACGGGCTGTCCGTCCGGGAGACGGCCGTGCTGCTCAGACTGCCCGAAGGCACGGTCAAGACCCGTGCCCGGCGGGCTCGGATCGCGATGCGGGAGGCACTGGCATGACGGAGGAACACGCGTCCCGGCGGCTCGTCGCCGACTACGCGCGGGGGGACGCGGCGATGGCCGCGGACACGGTGTGGGCACTGGAGGCCCACTTGGAGACCTGTGCGCCGTGCCGGGCGCTGCTGGCGGCCTCGGTCGTCACCGAGGCGCCTGAGGTCGCCGCGCTGCTGGACACCGTGCGGACCGGCCTGGCGCCGCAGTTGGACGCCGAGGTCCGGGCGCCCGCCCGGTGGCGCCGTCCGCGGTGGTTGTCGGCCTGGCTGACGCCCGCGACGGGGCCGTGGCTGGCCATGACCGTCACCGTCACCCTGCTGGCGCTGCTGCTGGACGCGCTCGCGCCGTCGGGATCGCTCGGCGGTGCCTCGCCGCTGTCGCTGCTGGCGCCCGTGCTGCCGCTGTTCGGCGTCGCCGCGGCGTGGTCGCGTGCCCTGGACCCGGTGTACGAGCTGACCGCCTCGACCGCCCGCGCGGGTCTGCCCCTGCTGCTCAGGCGCACCACGGCGGTGCTCGCCGTGGTCGTGCCCGGGCTCCTGCTGACGGGGTGGCTGACCGGCACCATGACGGCCGCCCAGTGGCTGCTGCCCTCGCTCGCCTTCACGTCCACGGCGCTGGCCCTGGGCAGCGTCGTCGGGGTGGCCCGCGCCGCGGTCGCTCTGGCGGCCCTCTGGAGCATCGCCGTGCTCCTTCCCGCCGCCGTCACCGGACGTACCCCCGCGGCCCTGTGGCTCGCCCTGGAGCCGGGCCGGCTGCCGGTGTGGGGCCTGCTCCTCGTGCTGGGGGTCGCCGCCGTGATCGCCCGCCGGAACACCTACTCGACGTTGTGACAACACCATCGACCCTCGAAAGGGGCCACCGCATGGCGCCCATGACGAGCGCGGCCGACATCGCGCCGAAGACCTACGCCTGGGAGATCCGGGCCAGTGACCTGAGAGTGCGGGTCGGCCGGAAGAAGATGGCCGTCGACGGCCTCGACCTCTCCCTGGGGCTCGGCGCCCACGGCCTGCTGGGGCCCAACGGCGCGGGCAAGACCAGCCTGATCAGGGCGCTCGCGACGGTGCTGCGACCGGCCGGCGGCGAACTGGAGCTGCTCGGCACCTCCGTCGCCGGGCTGGGCGACCACCGGGCGCTGCGGCGCCGGATCGGCTACCTGCCGCAGGACTTCGGCTACTACAAGCGCTTCACCGTGCGGGAGTTCGTGGAGTACATGGCCTGGTTGAAGGAGGTGCCGAAGCAGGACATCCCCGCGGCCGTCCAGCGGGCCGTGGAGCGGGTGGGCCTGGCGGACCGCGCCGACCACCGGATGAAGACCCTGTCCGGCGGCATGGTGCGGCGGGCCGGCATCGCCCAGGCGATCGTCAACGACCCCGCGGTGCTGCTGCTGGACGAGCCGACGGCCGGTCTGGACCCGGCGCAGCGGCTGCGCTTCCGCGAGCTGCTCCAGGAACTGGGCCGGGACACCTGCGTGGTCGTCTCCACCCACCTGGTCGAGGACGTCGCGGCGGCCTGCACCGACGTGGTGCTGTTCGCCGACGGGCGCCTCGTCTTCCAGGGCACCCCGGACGACCTGGCCGCCGCGGGCGGCAGCGAGTACCCGGGGGACAGCCCGCTGGAGCGCGGCTACTCGGCGCTGCTCAGTGACTCCGGCCGGCAGGGAGGCAACTGGTGAACACCCGGGTTCTGCGGACCGAGCTGAGGCGCTCCGTCGCCCCGTGGGCCGGTCTGGTCGTCCTGGGCGGCAGCCTGGCCGTCCTCTACGCCGTCAACGGGCTGTGGTGGCAGGGCACCGCGGCGTGGACCGGACAGTGGACGTCGATGGCGCTGACGACCCGCTCCATGCTGGCCTACCTGTGGCCGCTCTCGGTGGGCTTCGGCGCGGTGTACGGACTGCGCGACGCCCGCTCGCGGACGGCCGAACTGCTGGCGAGCACGCCGCGTCCGGCCTGGCGCCGTGCGGCGCTGCCCGCCGGTGCGCTGGCGCTCGCGCTGGCGGCGGGCTTCGGCCTGCTGGTGCTGTGGGGCGGGAGCCAGGTGGCCCTCGGCGAGACCGACTACCTGCCGGCGGGCTGGCTGCCGATCTCGCTGGTGGCGGTGCTGGCCCTGGTCGCGGGCGCCGTGTTCGGGATGGGCCTCGCGCGGACCCTGCCCTCGGTGCTCACCCCGCCGATCCTGGTGGTGGGCTCCCTGGTGGCGGTCATGTACCTGCGGCAGACCACCGACGGGGCGCTGCCGTCCGGCCAGGCGTCAAACCGCCTCTCCCAGCTGTCGCCGGTGACCGACATGCCGCGCGAGATGCTGCTGACCCTCTCCGGGGCGGTGGACCTGGGGCAGGCGCTGTGGTTCCTCGGCCTGCTGGGCACCGGGTTCGCGCTGCTGGCGGCCTCGACCACCCGGGCCCGGCTGTTCGCGGCGGCCCCCGTCCTGGCCGGTGCGGTGCTGGCCCTGCTGGTCCTGCCGGGCGACCCGCGCGACACCTACGTCGTCGACCGGGCCGCCGCGGCCCTGGTCTGCGACGGCCCGGTGTGCGTGACGCGGGCGAACGGCACCCAGCTGCCCGTACTCGCGCCGGCCGGCAAGGAGGCGCTGCGGGTGCTGCACGACGCCCTGGGCGACCGGGCGCCGGCCACGATCCACGAGGAGACCACGCTGCGCGCGAACGGCGACGACCGCCAACTGTCCGCCGACACGGTGCTGGTCGACTTCGACGACCCGCTGATCGCCCGGGCGACGCGGGCGGAGCTGACCCGGCTGCTGGTCGCCCAGGGCCTGGCGCCGAACTGCCGGCCGCGCACCCCGTGGGAGGGCGGGGGGCAGCTCTCCGTCCCGGCGCAGAGCGTCGTCGCGAGCTGGGCGCTCGGGGAGCGTCAGGTCCAGCCGTTGGAGAAGCCCGAGGAGGACCCGTACGCCCGGGCCGCGTGGACGAGCGCGACGGCCGCCTGGGAGAAGCTGAACGCGCTGCCGCGGGCCGAGCAGCGCGCGCGGATCGCCGAGGTCCGGGCCGACGCGCTGTCCTGCGGGGACGGGCTGACGCCGCTGACCGGGAAGGCGTCCCGATGAGGTGGCTGACCCTGTACGCGCGCTCCCGGCAGGTGCCCGCCTCGGCGGCCGTCGCCCTGCTGGTGCTGCTGGCGGCCTGGGCCTTCTGCCACGACGGCCCGGGGCCGATGGACCTGGCGACGGTCGTCCTGGCCCTCACCGTGAGCGTGGCGGCCGCCTCCGTCGGGCTCGGCGGGCAGGACGCCGCGCTGGACCGGACGGCCGCGATCCGGTGGGTGCCCCGCCGGGCGGCGCACGTCCTGCTGACGGGTGCGGTCGCCGCCGCCGCGCTGCTGGCGCTGCGGCTGGTGGGGGCGGACCCCGCCCCGACCGGGTACGTGGTCCGGGACGCCGCCGGGCTGGCCGGCCTGGCCGCGCTCGGGGCGGCGCTCTGGGGAGCGCACCTGGCCTGGATCCTGCCGACCGGCTGGCTGGCGGTCACCGTCCTCGGCCCGGCCGCCGCCGGCACCGCGGGGGAGGTGGTGCACTGGATGACCTTCTCCCCGGCCACCACGGTGTCCACCTGGACGGCGTGGGCCCTGGGGGCGGTCGGCACGGCGGTGTACGCCGTGATGGGCCCGAGGCGCTGACCGTCCGGACCGTCGAGCACGTTGGGCCGAGCCCCCGGGATTCCCCGGGGGCTCGGCCGTTTCACGTCCCCGTGGTGTACGGGGTCAGGTCGACGTTCCAGGTGTGGTCGCCGCCCTCGTGGACGGTGATCGCGACCGGCTCGTCCGGGTGCTCGGGGTCGAACTGCGAGCTCACGCTGTGGGTGACCACGGGGCTGGTCCAGGCGGGCAGGTTCCGGTTCCAGGTGCCCGCGTTCGGGGCGACCTTCCACCGGAACGAGACGCTGTACTGCTGGAGCCAGTACCCGGCGGTCATCCGGGCCGAGGTGGAGAAGCCCGGGTTGTCGTTGAACTCGATCTGGTTCTGGGCGTCGACGATGACGGCGTTGGTGTAGTTCGGGCGGTAGGGGCCGTCCTGGACCCAGTCGCGCGCCGAGTCGTGCTGGCCGTAGCCGCCGTCCTTCGCCCGGACGACCTGGACGTTGGAGTCGGTGACCTCCTGCCAGAAGTGGTAGTTGGTGGAGACCCGCTGCGGGGCGCCCGGCGGGTTCTTCAACCGGGCGACCTGCGAGAAGCCGATGCTCTGGTCGTCGTCCATCTTCTGGGTGGCCGGGCCCTCGTAGCCGGACTCGAACTCCAGCACCGGCCGGGCGAGGTCGAGGTTCGCCGCGCGGGCCTTGCCCCGGGTGGTGCGCGCGGGCGGACTGCTGCCGCGCACCTCGGCGACGTCCGCGTTCCGCTTGGGCATCCGCTGCACCGCGCCCCCGACCCGGGCGGGGGAGGGGGCGGGCGGCTCCTCCGCGCGTTGCAGCGGGCCGGCGAGGGCGCGGACGGCGTTGGCCTCCGCCTCGCGCTCGTAGCGGTCGGACGGGTCGGAGACCCGCAGGCCGTCGCCGCGGTCGGTGCCGGCCACCGGGCCCTGGCGCTGCTGGATGACGTGGGTGAGCTCGTGCGCCAGGGTGTGCCGGTCGCCGCCGCCCGGCCCGAGCACCACGTGGTTGCCGGAGGTGTAGGCGCGGGCGCCGACCTCGGCCGCGGAGGCGGCGGCCGTGCTGCCGGTGTGCAGCCGTACGTCGGAGAAGTCGGCGCCGAGGCGGGCCTCCATCTCGCTGCGGGTGGGAGCGTCCAGGGGCTTCCCGGCGCTGCGCAGCACCTGGGGGACCAGGGAGCGCTGGAGCGGCAGTTCCTCCGGCTCGGCGCCGTGGCCCGCGCTGCCGTGGCCCGCGCAGTCGTGGCCGCCGTGGGCGCCGGAGCCGGCCCGGGCCTCCCGGACCAGGCGGCTCACCGCGGCGTTGCCGAGGGTTCGTTGCAGGGCGAGGGCACTGCCGGGCCGCGGGCCCGGGCGGGGCGCGCGGGCGGCCGGGGATTCCCCCCGGTCGCCCCGCTGGTCGGCCCGCCGGTCCGGTTCATGTGCGCGCACGGTGGTCGGATTCCTTCTGCCTTGTGCCGATTCGGTGCGTATACGGCCCCGAAGGCGTCTCCGGTGTGGGAACGGCGCAAACCTACTGCTGTACTGATGACGCGTCAGTAGGGCGCCGGGGGCAGACTTCGCCGTCCGTGGGGGAACGGTCGGTTGCCCCGGGGGGTCCCGGCCGGGTTCCCCGGGAGGGCACGTGGCCCGTGGTGCCGGGGTTCGAACGGGTTGTCGCCCGGCGCGCGGACCGGGCACGACGCCCGTCCCGCGTTGACATGGTCACGGGCCGTGGGAGGAGATACGGAAGGGGAAGATCACGGAGGAGAACGGGGTGATTCCGGCGGAAGGGGCCCATTGACACCGTTGGGGCATCGGGTGCACCTTTCCGGTCCGGTCGCCGGGAGGGGAGGGCACCGTGTGCACCGGGTCAGTTCCCCTGCCTGATGTCGCTCAACGTTCCGCTGATGTTGAGGAGTTCGTGGCACGTGGGTGCCTGCTTGCCCGAGGCCGGAGTGCCCGGGGACTCGCAGGTCACGCTCGCCGTCACAGCCTGGTCCTCGGGGACCTGGATGGGAGTCACCCAGTGGTAGTCCTGATTGCGGAAGGTCTCCAAGGCGATGGTGTTGAGCACCTTCTGGCCGGCCGTGATGGTCACGACGCCCTGGTCGCCCTGGAAGTTGGCGATCACGAGGTCGGTCATGTCGAAGACCTTGCCGTGCGGCACCTGGTAGCTGCCGGTGGCCGCGGCGCCGGCCCCGGTCGGCACGTCGATGGTCGCGGAGCTCTGCCGGCCGGTGCCCGGCTCCGCCAGGCCCGGGCCGGGGGCGGGGCGGCCGCCGCTGCCGGTGGGCTGCCCGGAGCCCGGCTTGCCCGGCGCGGTGGGGTTGCCGCCGGCGGGGGCGCCCGGTCCGCCCCCGGGACTGCCGGCGGGCACGGCCGGGGTGGCGCTCTGCTGGGCGACGGCCTGCTCGGCGGCCTGCTTGGCGGAGCTGCGCACCGCCGGGCGGACCAGGGCGAACCAGGCCAGCAGCAGGGCGATCAGCGCCGCCAGCAGGGCCAGCAGCCACTTGGGGAAGATCGGGAGCTGGATGAACTCGCCCTCCAGCACCGGCCGTTGGGCGGCGGTGAGGGCGTCCGCGGGAGCGGGGGTGGGGGTGGCGGGCGCGGGAGTGGCGGCGGTGCCCTCGGCGGCGCCGCCGGTGTCCTTGCCGTCCTTGCCGTCCTTGCCGTCCTTGCCCCTGCCGTCGGAGGCCTTGCCCGCAGGGGCCGGCTCGGGACCCACCGCCACCTCGAACGGCCAGGAGGCCTGCTTCCCGAACCAGATCAGCTTGCGGGCCCGGGCCTGCAACCGCAGCTCCCCGGACTCGCCGGGCTCCAGGCGCAGCCGCTCCGGGGTCGCCCGGAACCGCAGCTCCTCGCCGGCCTGGCCGGGGGTGAGCACCACGGTGCCCGGGGCGTTGCCGAGGTTGCGCACCGAGGTGCGGTAGCGGCCGCGCAGCCAGCCCCGGCGGCGCCGGGGCGCGAGCGCGGCCTGCAGCTCCTGGAAGGGCGTCACGGTGACCGTGGTCTCCGGCACCGTCACCAGCTCGGGTCGCTCGGTCGGCAGGACCCGGATGCCGAGCGGGAAGTCCCCGGCCCGGGCGGCGGGCGAGCGCGGTGGGGCGAGGCGCACCGTCACCGTCTCGGACGTCCCGGGGAAGAGCGAGACCCGGGCCGGCTCGACCGTGGTCCACGCGGCGCAGTCGCCGACCACCTCCAGCGTGTACGCCTCGACGATGTCGAGGTCGTTGCGCACCGTCAGCGTCGTGGTGGCCACGCCACCGGGCGCCACCGTCAGCGCGGGCAGGCCGAGTTCGGCGGAAGTGGTCATGGCGTGACGGTAGGGCCGGAGGACCGTCCGCGGAGAGGGCCGTACGGGCAAGCCGTGGGCACACCCCTTGCCCGTACGGACGGACCGGCCCTGCCCGGCGCCGCCGCCACCGACCGCGCGGGCTCAGAGCCCGCACCGGGCCCGCACCGGGCCCCGACCGGCCCCGCGCCACAGCGCCGGGCCGCAACAGCCGCAGGACCGCAGGAGAATGGAGTGTTCCGATGACATCGATCGAGGCGACCCGAGTGGAAGCCGTCACCAGCCGCAAGGGGTCGGCCGCACCGCCATCCGTGACCACCCGCCCGGCCGGGGCACGGATCCCGGTGCAGGGGCGCCCCCGGCCCGCCCAGATACCCGTGGCGGTGTACGCCGAGGACCTGATCCTGCAGACCGGGGTGGTCCAACAGCTGCGCCAGCGGCCCGAGGTGGAACTCCTCAGCGAGGCCGACGCGGGCCGGGCGGAGGTCTCCCTGCTGGTCGTGGACGCCCTGACCGAGGCGGTCGCCGACCACCTGCGCCGGCTGCGCCTCGCCACCTCGGGCCGGATCGGCCTGGTGGTCGGCCAGTTCGAGGCCGGCGGGCTGCAGACCATCGTCGAGCACGGCGTCGCCGCCGTGCTGCGCCGCTCGGAGGCGGACCAGGACCGGCTGGTGCACCTGATCACCGCCCTGGCCAACGGCGAGGGGGTGATGCCCGGGGACCTCCTCGGCGAACTGCTCGACCGGATCGGGACGCTCCAGCGCACCATGCTCGACGGGCGCGGCCTCACCCTGTCCACCCTGACGGCCCGGGAGGCGGAGATGCTGCGGCTGGTCGCCGAGGGCTTCGACACCAGCGAGATCGCGGCCAAGACCTCGTACTCGGAACGCACCGTCAAGAACGTGCTGCACGAGATCATCACCCGGCTCGGGCTGCGCAACCGGGCGCACGCGGTGGGGTACGCGATGCGGCGCGGCCTGATCTGAGAGAGGGGGGCTGATCCCGAGGAGCAGGAGCGTCCCGGCGCGGACGGACGTCCGTGGGGCGTGTCTGACCGTTCCCGCCGGGCGCGCGGCGTTGGGGCACGCACCTCGCCGCGTTGTCGTCGGTCGCCGATGCTCCGCATGGACTCGCTCCTCCGCCTTGCGATGCACGCACCCCAACGCCGCGCGCTGATCCGACGCGAACGGTCAGACACGCCCCAGCGCCCGCGACCGCGGCGTCCTGCCCTTTGCGGACACCGGCCGTTACCCCCGGCTCGGGTGCCCGGGCCCTGTTCCCGGGCGCCCGGGCCGGTGAGACTGCGGGGGAGACCGCCCCTGCCATCCTGTGAGGTCGAGCGTGATCGGCGCCACCGCCACCCCCCGCCCCGTCCGGCGGCCGGCCCGGGCCGCCGTCGCGGTGCTGCTCGCGCTGGCGACCGCCGTGCTGACCCTGGGCTCCGCCCCCGTCACGCCGACCGGCCGGACGGCCCCGGCCGTCACCGCCGAGGACCCGGCCGCCGGGCGGATCGTCTACGCCGGCACCAACCACCGCGGCCTCGGCCGGGTGACCGGCGGCGCCGCCAGCACCCCGCTGTTCGGGCCCGGCCCGGTCCACTTCGACCAGGAACCCTCGGCCCGCGGCGGCGAACTGGTCTTCACCAGCCTGCGGGACAGCCCGCTGCCCCAGGTCTACCTGCGCGACGCGAACGGCGCGGTGCGCCGGCTCACCAACGGCATGGACACCGCCCACCCCGCACTCGCCCCGGACGGCAAGGGCGTCGTCTTCGAGGCGGTGGAGACCACCGCCTCCGGCGGCACCCAGCACGTGCTGTGGGCGGTCAACCGGGACGGCACCGGGCTGCGCCGGATCACCGACGGCGCCGCCGACGAGACCCACCCGACCGTCTCGCCCGACGGGCAGTGGATCGCGTACTCCTGCACCGGGGACCCGGCACACCGCCAGATCTACCTGCGGCCGTTCGCCGGCGGCGCGCCCGCCAAGATCACCAACGTGACCGAGGGCGACGCCGTCGACCCGACCTGGAACCCGGTGAACGACGACGCCCACCGCAACCAGATCGTCTACACCTGGGACAAGGGCGACCAGGGCCGCACCCTGATGCTCACCTCGCCCACCGGCGGCGACAAGGCGTTCTTCCCCGGCACCGGCTCCACCTGGCGCACCGGCTCCGCCGCCTGGCTGGCCGACGGCACCGGCGTCCTCTTCCTCAGTGCCGACCAGCTCACCTCCCCGCCCCCGGCCCCGCAGCCCGACCCGAACCAGCCGCCCGTGGTGAACCTCTACCGGGCGCCGACCTGCGACTGCACCGACCCCCAACTCCTCTACCGCACCAACCGGTTGATCTCGACCCCGACCTGGCTCGGCACCCAGGCCGAGGGCGGCCCGGTGGTCGAGCAGACCAGCGCCGCCACCGCCAACACCGCCGACCTCCAGGACGTCCACCAGGACGGCACCGACCCGCGCGACCTCGGCATCAGCGTGCTCACCGAGGACCCGGCCGCCGACACCAACACCAACCCCGACCCGGGCGCCGACCCGCTCTTCCACCCCCGCCCCGGCTACGACCCCTGGTACGAGCGCCAGAGCTACACGCCCGACGGCCGACAGCTCGTCGTCACCCGCTACGAGGACTCCCCGGCCGGGCGGATCCAGCGGATCTGGCAGGCCGACGCCGACGGCTCGAACCCGCACCCGCTGAACCTCGCCGGCCGCGGGCCCACCGACCGGGACACCGACCCCTCGCTCTCCCCGGACGGCAGGCTCATCGTGTTCAGCCGCAGCACCCCGGCGGCCGGGCAGACCCCGGCCCGCCCCGGTCGGCTGCTGATCGCCCAGGTGGCCACCGGCGCGATCGTCGGCACCGTCCAGCCGCCCGCCGACCAGCCGGGCGCCTCCGACGGCGAGCCGTTCTGGTCCCCCGACGGCAAGCTGATCGCCTTCTCCCGGACCGCCGTCGTCAACGGCAACCCCGGCAACCTGCACGTCTGGACGGTCGCCGCCGACGACCTCACCCGCCAGCGCGACCTCAGCCGGGCGGCCTGCCCCGGCAGCTGCAACGTGATCGACGACAGCCCGGTGTTCTCGCCCGACGGCCGGCGCCTCGCCTTCAACCGCAAGGCCGGCGACGGCGGCAACAACCGGCAGGACGGCCTCCTGGTCACCTCGCCCACCGGCACCGACTGCACGGTGCTGCTGCCTGCCGGGCTGCGCGACGACAAGGGCGCCTGCACCCGGCCGCTGCCCGACACCTCCGCCACCGGCCCGTACCAGCCGCGGGACGCCGCCTGGACGCCGAACGGCGCCCAGCTGGTGCTCACCTCCCGCCGGGCCCTGCCGCCCAACTCCCCGGAGGGGCTGGGCACCTACGACCTCGCCAGCGGCAAGCTCACCCCGCTCGACCGGCGGCTGCCCGGACGGCAGAAGGAACCGGCCGTCCAGCAGTCCGTCCACCTGGCGCTGAGCGCGCCGCCGCGCACCCCGGCCGTGCCGGTCGAGGGCAGCACCGACGTCACCGTCACCGTGACCAACCGCGGGCCGGCGGCTTCACCGGGCACCGTCCTCACCGCCTCCGTGCCGACCGGCGCCCGGCTCGGCAGGCTCACCACGCCCGTCGGGACGTGCGACGCGGCCGCGCTGCGCTGCGAACTCGGCACCCTGGCTCCGGGCGCCGAGGTGCGGGTGACCGCCACCCTGATCGGCACCCGCACCGGTGACCAGCCGTTCGGCTGGAGCGTCACCGGGACGGTCGTCGACCCGAACCCGGAGAACGACTCGGCCGAAACGGTCCTGCCGGTGCTGAGCGCGCCCACGCCGACGCCGACCCCGAGCCCCACCGCCTCGCCCAGCCCGACACCCACGCCGACCGCGACCCCGACCCCCGCGCCGACCACCCCGAGCAGCACGCCCGCCCCCGCGCCCCCGCCGCCGGCCCCCGCACCGCCGCAGGCCGGCCCCACCGTCGCGGTCGACGCCCAGCCGACCCCCGGCTACGTCGGCGGCCACGTGACCGTCAGCTACACCGTGCGCAACACCGGCCAGGCCCTCGCCACCGGCCTGCGGCTCACCCTCGGCCTGCCCGCCGGCGTGCCCACCGAGGCGCTGCCGCCCGGCTGCCGGGCCGGCAACTGCGCTCTGGCCGACCTGCGCCCGGGGCGCAGCCAGGTGGTCCGGGTGGTGCTCTCGCCCGTCGCGGTGCTGGACACCACCGTCACCGCCGAACTGACCACCACCGGCACCGACGCCACACCCGGCCTGCACCGGGCCAGCACCCCGCTGCGGGTCGTCCAGCCGCGGATCGTCGCGGTGCCGCCGATCGGCAAGCCCGGCTTCGTGACCTCCGTGCGCGGCGTGGACTTCCCGCCCGGCGCCCCCGTCCGCTTCACCTGGAACCCCGGCATCACCGCGGCCGCCGCGCCCACGTACCCCAAGGCGGACGGGACCTTCGCGGGCCAGCTGCTCATCCTGCCCAAGGACGAGACCGGCCCGCGCACCATCACGGCCGACGGCCCCGGCTTCTCCCCGGTCACCACGCCCTTCCTGGTGGTCGAGGGCAGCATCGGCCCGCCGGGGGAGGTGGACCGGCGGTGAGCCCGGAGGACGCCGTGGCCGCACGGGACGTCGGCCCGGCCGACTTCCCGTGCGGGTGTGAGGCCGGAGGCGGTGGTGTGCTGTGCACGGAGAGGGTGGAGCGCTGGTGAGGCGTGAGATGGCGGGCACGGGACGTCGGCCCGGTCGACTTCCCGTGCAGGGGCAGGGGCAGGGGCCGGCCGGGGAGGTGGAGCGGCGGTGATCCACGAAGTCGACGAGGCGCTGCGGCTGCTGCTCGCCGAGGCCGGACTGCCCGAGCGCGGCGTCGAGGTCGTCCTCGACGCGCCCACCCGCGACCTGGCGGCCCGGCGCACCGCGCCCACCGTCAGCGTCTTCCTGTACGACGTCCGCGAGGACACCGGGCGCCGCCAGGCCGGCGCCGTCGCCGAACACGACGCCGACGGCCTGGTGCTCGGCCACCGCGCCGCGCCGCGCTGGTTCGAACTGGCCTACCTGGTCACCGTCTGGACCAACCGACCGCAGGACGAACACCGGCTGCTGGCCGAGGTGCTGCAGTGCCTGACCGCCGTCGACGCGCTGCCCGCCCGGCTGCTCACCGGCACGCTCGCCCGGCTCGGACTCACCGTCGGCCTGGACATCGCCGGACGCGACACCGGCCTGCCGTCGGTCTCCGACGTCTGGTCCGCGCTCGGCGGGGAACTGCGGCCCTCGATCGACCTGCGGGTGCTCGCCCCGCTCGCCGGGGCGCTCACCCCCGCCGGACCGCCCGTCACCGAAGGACTGGTGGTGCACGCCGTGGACACCTCGCACGCGGCGGGGTCGCCCGCCGTCGACCCCGGCCGTCGGCTGCGCTACCGCGACACCGCCGGCGACCCCGGAGCGGACGGCTTCGCCGCCCCGCGCGACCGCGCCCTGCCGCCCGGCCGCCGCAGCAGGGGTGGGAGTAACAAGGGCGGGAGCAGCGGGGGTGGGATCAGGTGAGCCCGGACCTCGCCCTGGCGGTGCCCGGGGCCCCGCCCGGCCCCGACAACGGGGACGGTCACGGCCCCGACAACGGCCACCTGTGGGAACGCCTGCACCGGGTCGAGCAGCGGGTCCGCACTGCGGTGCGCGAGCGCCGGGCCGACGACCCGGACCCGGACGACCCGTACCGCGGCCAGTACCTCGGCCCGGAGGCGGTCGAACGGATCCTGGCCTCCGCCGCCGTGGCCACCGGCCACGGCACGCCGGCCGGCCAGGACGCGTCCGCCCCGCCGCCCGGCTCCCGGCTGGCCCGGCTAGGCGCCGCCTTCGGGCTGCTCCCGGTCGACCTCGACCTGCTGCTGGTCGCCCTCGCCCCCGACCTCGACCCCCGCTTCGAGCAGCTCTACGGCTACCTCAACGACGACCTGACCCGCCGCCGGGCGACCGTCGGGCTGGCCCTCGACCTGTGCGGGCTGCCCGGGGCCGGGGCCGGCCGCTTCCGGTTCGCGGCGCGGTCCCCGCTGATCGCCGGGGGCCTGCTGGAACTCACCGAACCGGACCGCCCGCTGCTCTCCCGCACCCTGCGGGTGCCGGACCGGGTGACGGCCCACCTGCTCGGCGAGGACGAACCGGACGACGCCCTCGCCGGGCTGGCCCGCCGCGCCGACCCGGCTGACCGGGCCCGACCGATGGCCCCGGCCGGGGCACTCACCCCCGCCGAGGCGCAGGCCGTCGACCGGCTTCGCGCGGCCGCGACGGCGGCGGGCGGCGGAGCCGTCCACCTGCTGGACCGGGGCGGCCACGCCGGCCCGCTCGCGGTGGCCGCGCTCGCCGCCGATGGCCGTCCGCCGCTGGTCGTCGACGCCGCCGCGCTGGCCGCCCGCCCGCCGGGGGCCACCGTACGGGTGCTCGCCCGCGAGGCCCGGCTGGCCGGGGGCGGGGTGGTGCTCGGCCCGCTGGACCGGCTGGAGCCCGAACGCCCCGAGCGGGCCGCGCTGTTGCGCGAGCTGTGCGCGGAACTCGCCGCCGTCCCGCTGATCGTGCACGGCCCGCTGGTGTGGGACCCGGCCTGGTCGCGGGAGAGTCCCGTGGTGGTCACCGCCCCGCCGCCGGACGCCGACGGCCGCGCCGCGCAGTGGGCCCGCGCGCTGGCCGCCGCCGGGACACCGCTGGACGAGGAACTGACGGACGGCCTGGCCGAGACGGTGGCCGCCTACCGGGTGGACCGGGAGAAGCTGGCGCGGGCCGCCTCGGTGGCCGCCCGGACGGCCGCCGCCGAGCGCCGCCCGGTGCGCGCCGAGGACCTGCGGACCGCCGTCCGGGCGCAGAACGCCGCCGGGCTGGCCCGGTTGGCCCGCCGGATCGAGCCCGCCGTCGGCTGGCCCGACCTGGTGCTGCCCGACCCCACCGCCGACCGGCTGCGCGAACTGGTGCTGCGCGCCCGGCACCGCGAGCAGGTGCTCGGCCGGTGGCGGATGCGCCCCGGCGGCGGCCGCGGCAACGGCGTGCTCGCCCTGTTCGCCGGGGAGTCCGGCACCGGGAAGACCATGTCGGCCGAGGTGGTCGCCGCCGAACTCGGCATGGAGCTGTACGTGGTGGACCTCTCCACCGTGGTGGACAAGTACATCGGCGAGACCGAGAAGAACCTGGAACGGATCTTCACCGAGGCCGCCCAGGTCAACGGCGTCCTGCTGTTCGACGAGGCGGACGCGCTGTTCGGCAAGCGCGCGCAGGTCAAGGACGCCCACGACCGGCACGCCAACGTGGAGACCGCGTACCTGCTCCAGCGGATGGAGTCCTTCGACGGGATCGCGCTGCTCACCACCAACCTGCGCGCCAACCTCGACGAGGCGTTCACCCGGCGGCTGGACGTCATCGCCGAGTTCCCGCTGCCCGACCGGGCGCAGCGCCGGCTGCTCTGGGACCGCTGCCTCGGACCGGCCCTGCCCCGCGGCGACGACCTCGACCTGGACTACTGCGCCGAGCACTTCGAGCTCACCGGCGGCTCGATCCGGGCCTGCGCCGTCTCCGCGGCCTACCTGGCCGCCGGGGCGGGCACCCCGCTGGGCATGGCCCAGCTGGTCGCCGCGGTGGTCGGGGAGTACCGCAAGCTCGGCCGGCTGGTGCTGGAGAGCGAGTTCGGGCCGTGGCTGGAGCGGTTGCGCCCCGCCCCGGAGCCTCCGGGGGCCGCCGGGCGTACCTGACCGGAACGGTCCGGGCCCGGCGGGCGTACGTGACCGGCGGGCGTACGTGACCGGCGGGCGTACGTGACCGGAGCGTCCGGGGGCCGCCGGGCGCAGCCGGCCGTGCCCGCCGGGGCAGTCATCCTGCCCCCGATCTTGACCCCGGGGACCTGTCCCCGGGCGCGGCCCCGGACGCAGACTCGGGGGCGAGTGAGACCAAGGACCGGTCATCTGGAGGAGCGCGTATGCCGTCGTACCTGACCCCGGGCGTGTACGTGGAGGAGGTGCAGTCCGGTGCCCGGCCGATCGAGGGCGTCGGCACGGCCGTCGCCGCCTTCGTCGGCTTCGCCGGCAGCGGCCCCTTCCACGAGCCCACGCTGGTGACCAACTGGGACCAGTACGTCCAGCGGTTCGGTGCGTTCACCGAGGGCACCTACCTGGCGCACGCGGTGTACGGGTTCTTCGCCAACGGCGGCGGCTCCGCCTACGTCGTGCGGATCGGCGACCCGGCGCGGCAGGTCCCCGGCGGCGCCCCCGCCCCGGTCGTCGCGGCGGCCCCGCCGGTGGAGATCGGCGGCTTCCTGCTGTCGGCCCTGCCCGGCGCGGGCGGCGAGGTGTCCGTCGAGGTCGCCGACGCCGAGGGCGAGAACGTCCCCGACGACCGGTTCCGGCTGATCGTCCGCCGGGGTGCCGAGGTGGCCGAGAGCTACGACGTCTCCACCCGGAAGAACACCAAGGGCTACGTCGTCACCCAGCTGCGCGAGTCCAAGCTGGTCGCCGTCGCCGAGCAGCCCGGCACCGCGCCGAGCCGCCCCGAGCGCCGCAGCCACGCGCTCGCCGCCGCCCCGGCCCCCGCGACCGGCCCGGTGGCGGCCGCCGGCACCCGGCTGGACCCGGCCGAGTACGTCGGCGACGCGGCCGCCCGCACCGGCTTCTCCGGCCTGGAGGCGATCGACGAGATCACCATGGTCGCGGTGCCCGACCTGATGAGCGCCTACCAGCGCGGCGACCTCGACGACGAGGGCCTGCGCACCGTCCAGCTCGCGGTGATCTCGCACTGCGAGCAGATGGGCGACCGGATCGCCGTGCTGGACCCGCCGCCCGGCCTCAACGCCCAGCGGATGCGCACCTGGCGCCAGGACGAGGCCGGCTTCGACTCCCGCTACGCCGCGCTCTACTACCCGTGGATCAAGGTCTTCGACCCGGCCACCGGCCGCAACGTGCTGGTGCCGCCGAGCGGCCACGCGGCCGGGGTGTGGGCGCGCAGCGACGCCGAACGCGGGGTCCACAAGGCGCCCGCCAACGAGGTCATCCGCGGCGCCGTCGACCTCGAACTGCGGCTCAGCAAGGGCGAACAGGACCTGCTGAACCCGATCGGCGTCAACTGCGTCCGGGCGTTCCCCGGCCGCGGCATCCGGATCTGGGGCGCCCGCACCCTCTCCTCCGACCCGGCCTGGCGCTACCTCAACGTGCGCCGGCTCTTCAACTACCTGGAGGAGTCCATCCTCCTGGGGACCCAGTGGGTGGTCTTCGAACCCAACGACGACCGGCTGTGGTCCAGCATCCGGCGGAACATCACCGCCTTCCTCACCGAGGAGTGGCGGCGCGGGGCGCTGTTCGGCCAGACCGCGGCCGAGGCCTTCTACGTCAAGTGCGACCGTGACAACAACCCGCCCGAGTCCATCGACCTCGGACAGGTGATCTGCGAGATCGGCGTCTCCCCGGTGAAGCCGGCCGAGTTCGTGGTGTTCCGGCTGGCCCAGTTCTCCGACAGCACCAGCCTCCTCGACGAGTGAGTCGCGGCCCCACCGCAGACCCACCCGCCGGCCCCACTGTCGACACACATCGGAAGGTGACCACACGCCATGGCTGAAGGCGATCCGCTCTCCACACACATATTCGGCGTCCAACTCGGCGGCTACAACGTCGAGTCCGTCAAGGAGATCAGCAACCTGACGGTCGAACAGGACGTCGTCGAGTACAAGCAGGTGACCCAAGAGGGCAAGCTGATCGTCCGCAAGCAGCCCGGCGCCCGACTGCCCGGCGAGGTGACCATCACCCGCGGCCTGGACAAGAGCGGCGCGTTCACGGACTGGATCAAGGAGACCCTCAACAACGGGGCGATCAACACCGCCCGGCAGAACCTCACCATCGAGGTCAAGGACACCACCGGGGCCACCCTGCGCCGCATCCAGCTCACCAACGCCTGGGCGAGCCGCTGGGAGGGCCCCACGCTCAGCGCGGGCGAGTCCAGCGCCGCGACCGAGACGGTGACCATCGTGTTCGAGGAGATCCGGGTCGAGTGAGGCGCAAGATCGGCCTTGAGGAACTGCTGGAAGGCGCCCCGGCCCCGCAGAACCCCGCGCCGCAGCAGGCGGCCCCGGGGCAGGCGGGGCCGGCCGGGCCGCCCCGGCGGCAGTCCCCGCACACCGAGTTCGAGTTCGAGCTGCCGCTCGGCTACGTCGACGACGACGGCACCGTGCACCGCCACGGCGCCATGCGCCTGGCGACCGCGCGCGACGAACTGATGCCGCAGATCGACCTGCGGGTCAAGGAGAACCCGGCCTACCTCAGCGTGGTGCTGCTCAGCCACGTGATCACCAGGCTGGGCGACCTCGCCGAGGTGCACACGGGCATTGTCGAGCGGATGTACGCCACCGACGTGGCCTTCCTCCAGGACCTCTACCAGCGGATCAACAGCGAAGGCCACACGCGCGCCGCCGTGACCTGCCCGCACTGCGACGGCGCCTTCGAGGTCGACCTCGCCGGTGGGCGCCTGGGGGAATCGTGACGTACGCGCCTGCTCGGCTGTACGAGGAGATCGCGTACATCGCCTACCACCTCCACTGGTCGCGGGAGGACCTCCTCGACCTGACCCACTACGAGCGCGGGCAGTGGGTGCGCGAGGTCGCGCGGCTCAACTCCCGCATCAGTGAGGGTGGGTGACGGGGGTGGGGCTGCGGGACTGGATCGGGCGGCGGCGCGGCGGGTCCGGCGCCGGGGTTGATCCGGGGTCGGGCTCCGACACGGCCTCGGGCTCGGCTGCCGGTGCAGTCGGTGCAGTCGGTGCAGTCGGGGTCGCGCGGCCGCGACCGGCGGCCGGGGACGGGGGCTGGCGCGCCGTGGCGCCGCTGGTCCCCACCCTGGCCGGGGCGTCGCCGCGCGGCGTCAGTGACGGCCTGGCGTTCCGCTCCCGGCTCTCCGCCTGGCAGGACCCTTCGCTGAGCGGACCGCTCGGCCACTCCGTGCTGCCCTCCGCCCCGGCGGGCATCCTGCGGGCGGTCGCGGTGCCGGGCCGTCCGTCGGTGACCGCCGGCGCCGGGGAGGAGCTCGTCCTGCGGCCTACGGCGGGTGCGGTGGCGGCCGGGCCGGCGGAGTCGCAGGACTCGCCGGGGTCGGCCGAGCCGTCCGCGCGGGCGGATCGGCGGCGGGCCGGGCCCGTCCAACGGTCCGTCCGGCTGCGGCAGTTGCCCGTACGGTCGGCCGGGGCCGGGGCCCGCGCAGTGCGGACGGGTGGCGCCGATCGGCGGGCCGGGGCCGCGGTGCCGGGTCCGTCGGGCGGTGCCGGTCCGGCGGCGGGTGCGGCAACCGTGCCCGGCGAGGCCGGAGCCGTGGAGACGCCCGCCGGTACGACGGGCCGTACGGCCCGGGAGTCGGAGACGCCCGCCGGGGTGCCGCGTCGGAACGGCGTGGCAGGCCCGGCCGTTCAGCGTGCGGTGCGACCGCGGGCCGTCAGCGCACCGCTGACCGTGGCGCGGCGCCCCCGGTTGCTGACCGTACGGCCGGTGACGGCCGTTCCGGGGCGGCGGAGCGGGGCCACGCCGGACGTCGTCGGCGGCGTGTCGAGCCCTGCTGTTGAAGAGTCCCAGCCGGTAGTTGCGGCGGAGGAGTCGGCCGGTGCCGGGCGGGAGCCCGAGCGCACCGGGTCGGCGGCCCGGACGGCGCCGTCGGGCCCGGGCGGCGCCGCCCCCGTGGCCGTGCAGCGGGCCGCGGCGACGCGTGGTGACGCACCGGCCCGTCCGGTGCTCGGCGCGCCCTTGACGGCGCTGCCCGCGAGCGCGGCGCCCCTGGCTGCGTCCGCTCGCCGGACGACCGAGTCCGCACCGGGTGCCCCGGCCATGCCGGTGGTTCGCGCCGAGCCCGGAGTCACGGGTGGCGGGGAGGCCGGGAGCGGTGAGCGGGCGGCGCGTGGGAGCGGGCCCGGGCCCGTCGACGGGGCAACCGTCCAGCGTGCGCCGTCCTCACCGACCGCCGAACGAGCGTCCCGGGTGCCTTCGCGCCCAACCGCGATCCCGCCCCGAGCCCCGGCTTCGACCCCGGCTCGGGCGCAAGCGCCGACCCCGGCTCCGACTCCGATCCCGGCCCAGGCTCCGACTCCGACCCAGGCCTCGGCGCGGCCGCGCTCGGGTCTGGGCGCGCCCCTCGACGCGATGCCGCCGACGGCGGCAGCCGCAGGCGCTGCCGGTTCGTCGGCCGGTGGGCGGCGGCGGGTCCGGCGGGGCTCGGTCGCCCTGCCGGGAGGCGGTGGGCCGAGCGCGCCCGCCGCCGGTGGGGGTGCGCCCGTGCAGCGCGCGGTCAGTGCACCAGCCTCAACGCCAGTTTCCTTGAACATGATTGACGCAGCGTCAACTGGTTCCCCGACTGCTGGATCCGGCCTCGTCGCGGAGCCGCGTGCGGCCGGACGTGTCGGCGGCGGCCCGGTGGTTCCGGCCCGTCCGGCCGGAGGCGGCCTGGGCGTGCAGCGGGCCGTCCAATCCACCGCCCGGAGGCGTGGGTTGATCGGGGAGCGTCCGATGGCGGTCGCCCTGGCGGCGGCGTCGGTGCCCCTCGCGGGCGGCGGCGGTGCCCGGTCGGGGGCCGCTGCGGTACCCGCCGCCCCGCCGGTGGTTCCGGTGGCCTGGCCCAACGCCCGTGCGCGCCGGACGGATTCGGGGCCGCAGCCGGAGCAGGATGCGACGGCCGCGGCACGGTCGCTGTCGGCTGCGTCGCCGCGGGAGAGCCGGGGGGCTGTCGCTCCCCGGCGCGGGACGAGCCCCGGGGGCGGCCGGACTGCCGACGCCGGGCAGCCGGTGGCACAGCCGCGAGAGGGTGTCGTGGCCGCCGGTCGTCCGTCCGGCGGGGGCGTCGGGCACGCGGTGGCGACGGCCGTGCAGCGGCTGCGCTCCCGGCGTTCACCCGAACACCGGGGTGGCCGGGCGGCGGTCGATCGCCCTTCCGCGCAGAGGAGTTCAGCGCCCGGCGGCGCCGCACCGACTGCGGCGTCCGCCGACGGCCCCTCACCCGTCCGGTCCGAACGGCCGCGCGGCGCGGTGCCCGTGGCGCAGCAGCCGCAGGGAGGTGGTGGCCACAGTCCTGCGACTGTCCAACGCCTCGCTGCCGCCCGGTCGTTGTCCGGCCGTCCGCAGCCCGGTGCCCGGTCCGGAGCCCGATCCGGAGCCCGGTCCGACGGGTGGGCCGGCGGCCGGTCGGCCGCGTCGGCGCCGGTGCCCGTGGTCCGCCTCGCGCCGCCGGGTGTCCAGGCGCTCCCACGGGCCGCCTCGCCGCTGTCCTCCGGCGCGCCCTCGCCGGTCGTCCAGCGCGCCCAGTGGCCTGCGGCGGCAGCCGGGTCGTCGCCGCAAGGGGCGGCCGCGCCGGTGGGCGCCGCACAGCCCGTCCGACCTGCGCAGCCCGTCCGACCCGCACCGCCCGCAGTGCCCGCGCTGCCGGTGGTCCCTTCGCTCCAGCGGCTGCCGGGCGCGCCCGGCCCGCTGCCGCCGGCCCAGAGCCAGACCCAGACCCAGGCCCAGCCGCTCGCGGTGCGGTCGCCGGTCGTGTCCCGGTCCGTGGCACCCGGTGCAGCGCCCCGGGCCGCGCAGTCCGTCGGATCCGGGAGCGCCTCGTTCGTCCAGTCCCCGCCGCCCGCCGTCCACCGTTCCATGCCCGGTACGGCACAGGTGTTGCAGCGGGTGGCCGAGCAGGCGGGGCTGGTGGGGGTGCCGTTGACCGCCGTCCCGGCGCGCCGGCCGACCACCGTGCAGGCGGCCCCGTCGGGCACCGGTCAGCCCGGTGGGCAACGGCCGCCCGGCGGCGCGGGGACGGGCAGTGCGGGGAAGGGCGCCACGGCGGCCGAGGACCCCGACAAGCCCGACCACGCCGCACCCGGTGACCTGGACGAACTGGCCCGGCGCCTGGTCGAACCGGTCGGCCGCCTGCTGCGCACCGAGCTGCGCAGGGGCCGGGAGCGGGCCGGGAAGCCGTACGACCTGCGCCGTTGAGCGCGCGGGCCGGGGCCGGACGGCCGCCGGGGGACCGGATCGACGTAGACCGTGAGCAGCAGCACAGCAGGAGGCGGGGCCGATGACCGACAACATCTTCGCGAGCAGTGTGTTCTTCAGCCTGACGATCGGCGGGAACGACCTGGGCGAGTTCACCACCTGTTCGGGGCTCGGCGCGCAGGTCGAGATCGAGCAGTACGCGGAGGGCGGCAACAACGGGTTCGCCTGGCAACTGCCGGGCCGCATCACCTGGACGAACATCACGCTGAGCCGCGCGGTCACCGCGGACACCGCCAAGATCGCCCGGTGGCTGAACGAGATCGTGCGGAAGGTCGAGCCGAAGGACGGCGAGATCGTGGCGCTGCGGCCGGACCTGAGCCGGATCGTCGGCTGGCAGGTGCTCGGGATCGTCCCGGTGCGGTGGGACGGGCCGTCCTTCGACCCGTCGAGCTCGCAACCGGCCATGGAGTCCCTGGAGATCGCCCACGCGGGCCTGCGCCCGTCCTGAGCGCCACCCCTCACCCCCCTTCCCCTCTCCAAGACCCAAGGAGCAGCCAGATGTCCTCGGCGGTCCCCGCGAGCGTCACCCGGGCGCAACTGACCATCATGGAGCCGCCGGCCACCGTCGGCGCCCAGCCCGGCGGTGCGATCGCGCGGCTCCCGCTCCAGTTCAACCCGGCGACCCTGGTGCTGCGCAAGTCCACCGAGTGGCGGCGCACGCCGTCCCGGATGGCGGGCCAGTCGGCGCTGCCGGAGTTCGTCGGCAGCGGCCCGCGCTCGCTCTCCCTGGACGTGTTCCTGGACTCGACCGCGACCCACGACAACTCGGTGGAGCGGGCGGTGGAGCAGCTGATGACGGCCTGCGTGCCGACCCCGACGAGCCTGGCGCGCAAGACCCCGGCCAGCCCGTGGATCCGGCTGGACTGGGGCACCTTGAAGACGACCTCGTTCAACGGGGTGCTGACCGGCCTGTCCGTCACGTACACGCTCTTCGACGTGGACGGCAACCCGCTGCGCGCGGTCTGTTCGCTCTCCATCGACGAGGCGAGCGTGGACCCGGCCGGGCAGAACCCGACCTCCGGCTCCCCGGAGGCCCGCAGCACCCACCGGGTGATCGCGGGCGACAGCCTGCCGCTGCTGGCCTGGCGGGCGTACGGGGACGCGACGGCCTGGCGGACCATCGCGGAGGCGAACGGCATCGACGACCCGCTGGTGCTGGTCCCGGGCGCGGAGCTGATCGTGCCGGGCATCGACGAGCTGACCCGGGGCGGTGCGGCGTGACCACGCCCGAGGCCCGGGGCGGCCGGCCGTTCGCCGCGGATCCCGTCGTCGAGGCGCCGGGGCCGCTGCCGCCGGTGTGGGCGGCGCAGCTGGTGTCCTGCGACATCGAGGAGAGCGTCGGCCTGCCGGACACGGCGGTGCTGAGCTTCCGGGACGCCGACCACACCTTCCTCTCCGCGACCGGGATCACCATCGGCACCGAGCTGCGGGTCTCCGTGGTGACCGTCCAGGGCAACACCCGGGCGCGGCTGTTCACCGGGGAGGTGACGGCGCTGGAGCTGGAGGTGGACACCACGGGCTCGTACACGGTGGTGCGGGCGGCGGCGGTGACCCACCGGCTGATGCGCGGGCGCCGGGTGAAGGCCTTCCGGAACATGACCACCGCCGACATCGTGCGCGAGGTCGCCGCCGGCGCCGGCCTGGCCTGCGGGCAGGTCGACTCCTTCCCGGTGGTGCACCAGCAGCTGTCCCAGGCGAACGTGCCGGACTGGGAGTTCCTGCAGTTCCTGGCGCAGGAGAGCGGCGCCCAGGTGCGGGTGGACGACGACGGCAAGCTGGAGTTCGTCCGGCCGCAGCCCGCCTCCTCGGCGCCGGCGCCGAGCACGCCCGCGCCGCAGAACCCGCTGGTGCTGGAGTACGGGCGCAACCTGCTGGAGCTGCGCGGGGTGCTGACCGGCGCGGCCGGGGCGGACACGGTCGAGGCGCGCGGCTGGAACGTCACCACCAAGAGCGCCCTGGTCGCCACCGAGCCGTCGGTCGCCTCGACGACCGTGCTGCCGGGGCTGAGCCCCTCGGTGGTGGCCTCGGCCTTCCCCGGCCGGGCCCGGCTGACCGTCGCCGACACCCCGTACCGCACCCAGGCGGAGACCGCCGCCGTCGCCCGTTCGCTGGCCGCCTCGGTGGCCGGGGGCTTCGGCGAACTGGAGGTGGTGGCCGAGGGGAACCCGCGGCTGCGGGCGGGCACCGCCGTCGCGCTGGGGAACGTCGGCGCGGCCTTCTCCGGCCGCTACACCGCCACCGGGGTCCGGCACCTGCTGGAGCCCTTCCGCGGCTACCGCACCACGGTGGTGGTCAGCACCTCGCCGGACCGTTCGCTGGCCGGGCTGACGACCGGCGGCAACGCGCCGCCGCGCGGCCCGCGGATGCCGGGCCTGGCCGTCGCCGTGGTCACCGACGTCCGGGAGCCGGGCGCCGACCAGCGCGGCTGGGTCCGGTTGAAGTTCCCCTGGCTGGACGACAGTTACGTCTCCGACTGGGTGCGCACCGTGCAGTGGGGCGGCCACGGGGGCGGCGGCGTGGTCAGCCCGGAGGTCAACGACGAGGTGCTGGTGGGCTTCGAACAGGGCGACCTGGACAGCCCGTACGTGCTGGGCGGGCTCTACAACGGCGTGGACCGGCCCTCGCCGCACGACGTGCCGCTGGTCGACGCGACCGCCGGCAAGGTCAACCGCCGTTCCGTGGTGTCCCGTTCGGGCCACCGGCTGGAACTGCTGGACGTGCCGGGCGGCAGCTCCGGGGTCCGGCTGGCCAGCGGCGACGGGAAGCTGGAGGTCCGGCTGGACCAGCAACGCGGGGAGATCCTGCTGACCGTGCACGGCGGGGTCGGCGGGGCGGGCAGCACGGTGCGCCTGACCTCCTCCGGCATCACCCTGGACGCGGGCACCGGCGAGGTGAACGTGCGCGGCGGTTCGGTGAACGTGCGCGGCACGACGGCGGTCACCGTGGACGGCGGGGCCGAGGCCGTCCTCAAGGGGGCCTTCGTGCGCATCAACTGACGGACCATCAAGAGGCGCAGCAAGAAGCGCAGCAGGAACCGCCGCAGGAACCGCAGCACGAAGAGTGCCCGGCAGGGCGCCCTCGGAAATGGAGACCGCACATGCCCCCCGCAGCCCGGACCGGGGACCCGACCGACCACGGCGGCGTCCTCACCACCCCGCCGCCGGGTGCCCTCAAGGTGGCGACGGTACTGATCGGCGGCCGCCCCGCCGCGGTGGCGGGCACCGTGCACGCCTGCGTCCCGCACGTGGAGATGGGCCCCGCCAACCTGGTCGAGCCCGACCTCGGCGGGGTGACCAGGGGAGTGGTGCTGATCGGCGGCCTGCCCGCGGCCCGGATGCGGGACAAGACGACCTGCGGCGCCCAGATCATCGCCGGGGCGTTCAACGTGCTGATCGGCGGGGACATATGAGCAACGACTTCATCGGCCGCGGCTGGGCCTTCCCGCTGCGGGTGAACGCCACTGGCGGGATCGGCATGGTGGAGCGGGACCGTGAGCTCGCCGAGGCGATCCGGCTGATCCTCGGCACCGCCCCCGGCGAGCGGCCGATGCGCCCCGAGTTCGGCTGCGGCATCCACGAGTACGTCTTCGCCCCGGGCGACAGCACCACCGCCGGGCGGATCGCCCGCGAGGTGCGGATCGCGCTGGAACGCTGGGAGCCGCGGATCACCGTCGACGACGTGGTGATCGCCTTCGACCGGGTCGACGAGGGCACGCTCTACATCGACGTCCACTACACCGTGCGGGCCACCAACGACCGCCGCAACCTGGTCTTCCCCTTCTACACGATCCCGGAGTCCCCGGAAGCGGACACCGCGGACCCGGAACGGGCCGCCGCCGCGAACGGAGGTGCCCGCTGATGGCACTGCCCTCCCCGAACCTGGACGACCGCCGGTTCCAGCAACTCGTCGACGAGGCCAAGCGGTACGTGCAGCAGCGCGCCCCGGAGTGGACCGACCACAACGTCTCCGACCCGGGCGTCACCCTGATCGAGACCTTCGCCTACCTGGTCGACCAGCTGCTCTACCGGCTGAACCGGGTGCCCGAGAAGAACTACACCGCCTTCCTGGACCTGCTGGGCATCCGGCTCTTCCCGCCCGCCGCGGCCCGCGCCGAAGTCGACTTCTGGCTCTCCGCCCCGCAGCCCGAGACGGTCCTGCTGCGCGCCGGCACCGAGGTGTCCACCCTGCGCACCGAGACCGACGAGGCGGTGGTCTTCGCCACCGCCGAGGACCTCCCGGTTGTCCCCAGCGCGCTGGAGCGGCTGGTCACCGTCTCCGCCACCGGCGAGCAGGCCGACGTCACCGGCCGGCTGGCGGACGGCGCGGACGTGCGGTGCTTCCAGACCCGGCCGGAGGCCGGGGACGCCATGCTGTTCGCCCTGCCCGCCGTGGTCCCGCGCTGCATCCTGGCCGTGCGACTGGACAGCCGGGTGGAGGGCGTCGGCGTCGACCCGCGCCAGCCCCCGCTGGTCTGGGAGGTGTGGGACGGCGCCCGCTGGATCGCCTGCGAGACCGGCAGCGACACCACCGGAGGCCTCAACCGGCCCGGCGAGGTGGTGGTGTTCGTACCCGCCGGGCACACCGCCTCGGTGGTGGCCGGGCGGCGGGCCGGCTGGCTGCGCTGCCGGGTGACCGAGCCCCAGCCCGGCCAGCCGTTCTACTCCGAGTCCCCGACCGTGCGCCGGGCCGAGGTGTTCACCGTCGGCGGCACCGCCACCGCCGTGCACGCCCGGACCGTCACCGACGCGCCGCTGGGCACCTCAGAGGGCGTCGCGGGCCAGCGCTTCCGGCTCGCCCGGCCGCCGGTACTGCTGGACGGCGGAGCACCGGCGGTCGAGGTCTCGGCCGGCGACGGCTGGCAGCGCTGGACCGTCGTCGAGCACTTCGGCGACTCCGCGCCGACCGACCGGCACGTGGTGCTGGACGCCACCAACGGCGAGTTCCTGTTCCCGCCCGCCGTCCGGGAGCCCGACGGCAGCGTGCGCGCCTTCGGCGCGGTGCCGCCCAAGGGCGCCCGGCTGCGCGTCCCGCAGTACCGCACCGGCGGCGGGATCGCGGGCAACGTCGCCCGCAACACCGTCACGGTGCTGCGCAGCTCCGTCCCGTACGTCGCCCGGGTGGACAACCGGGAGGCCGCCCGGGGCGGGGTCGACGGCGAGACGGTCGAGAACGCCAAGGCGCGCGCCCCGCACCAGCTGCGGCTGCAGGAACGCGCCGTCACCGCCGGGGACTTCGAGCTGATCGCCCGGCAGGCCGCGCCCTCCGCCGCCCGGGTCAGCTGCGTGCCCGCCACCGGCGGGGAGGCCGGGGCCGTGCGGGTGCTGGTGGTGCCGGAGGCCGTCGCCGACGAGGGCGAGCGGCTGCGCTTCGAGCAGCTCATCCCGGACGAACAGGTGCTGGCCGAGGTGGCGGCCGCGCTGGACGAGCGGCGGCTGATCGGCACCCGGGTCCTCGTCCAGCCGCCCGCCTACCAGGGCGTCACCGTGGTCGCCCGGCTCACCACCCGCGCCGCCGACCCCGACCGGGTCCGCGAGGCGGTGCTGGACGCGCTCTACCGCCACCTCAACCCGCTGCGCGGCGGCGCCGCCGGCACCGGCTGGCCGTTCGGCCGGGCGGTGCAGTACGGCGAGGTGTTCGCGGTGCTCCAGCGGGTGGCCGCCGTCGCGGGCGTCGAGGAGCTGCGGCTCTTCCCGGCCGACCCGATCACCGGACGCCGGGGCGCGCCCGCCGAGCGGGTCGACGTCCCGCCGGACGCCCTGGTCTTCTCGCACCAGCACCAGGTCGTGGTCACCGCCGTCACCGGGGACGGCACCCCATGACCAGAGCCGCCGTCCCCGGGCTGCCCAGCCCGCACCCGATCGGCGAACTGCTGCCCGCGCTCTTCGCCGACGACGACTTCGCCCAGCGCTTCACGGCCGGCCTGGACACCGTCCTCGCCCCGGTCTTCGCCACCCTGGACAACCTGCCCGCCTACTTCCGGCCCGAGCTCGCGCCCACCGACTTCCTCGACTGGCTGGCCTCCTGGGTCGCGGTCGAGGTCGACCCGGCCTGGCCGGAGGAGGTGCGCCGGGCGGTGATCGGGCGCGCCGTGGAACTGCACCGCTGGCGCGGCACCCGGCGCGGGCTCACCGAGCGGCTGCGCCTGGTGCTGGGCGCCGGGGCCGAGATCACGGACGGCGGCGGCGCGGCCTGGTCCACCGACCCCGACGGCGCCCTGCCGCCCGCACCGGGCGGCGGCGGGGTGCTGGTCCGGGTCTGGCCGCTGGGCGGCGCGGGGCTGGACGAGGACCAGGTGCTGGCCGTCGTCCGGGCCGGCTGCCCGGTCCACCTGACCTGCCGGGTCGAGATCCTGCCCGGTCCACCCGGGCGAGCGGAGGGCTGACGGATGCCGGTGTGTCCCGAATGCGGCACGGCCAACGCGGAGGGCGACGACTTCTGCGGCAACTGCGGCGCCTACCTGGGGTGGTCGCGACGCGCGCCCGCCGCGGGGGCCGCGCCCGCTCCGGTGGCCGGGCCCGCGCCCGTGCCGGCCTCGACGGGGTCCGAGCCCGAGCCTGCTGCGCCCGAGCCCAGGCCCCAGCCCGAAGCGGAGTCTGCGCCCCAGCCCGAGCCCGGGCCTGCTGCGCCCGAGCCGGCCGCCCCCGACACCTCGCGGACCTGGCGGAACGTCTCCCGGCGGGTCACCAGCCGGAGTCGGCGCACCCAACCGCCCGTCGCCCCGGAACCTGTCGCGGTCCCGGAGGTCGCGGTCCCGGAACCCGCCGCGGCCGTCGAGGAACGGCCCGTCGAGAAGCCGCCCGTCGAGAAGCGGCCCGTCGAGGAGCCGCCGTCCCCGCCGTCCGCCGAGACCTCGCGCTCGACCTCCACCCGGGCGCGGCCCGTACCGGCTCCCGCCCCGCCATCCGAGCCCGCCCCGGCCCCGGCCCCTGAGCCGGACCCGAGGCCGCGACCGCCCGCCGCACCGCAGACCGAGCCGACCGACCCGGTCGCCGTGCAGCCCGCCAAGCCCGTCGCGCCGCGTCCCGTCGTCCGGGCCTCCGCCGTCGAGGAGGCCCAGGACGGCCCGCCCTGCCCGCGCTGCGGCACCCCCAACCTGCCCGAGCGCCGGTTCTGCCGGCGCTGCGCGGCCCCGCTGACCGTCACCGCGGCCGCCCCGGAGCTGCCCTGGTGGCGCACCCGGTGGCCGTTCCGGCGCCGGGTGCGGATCGGCGGTTCGGGCAACGCGCTGCGCCGCACGATCGCGCTGATCGTGCTGCTCGCGTTGGTGGTCGCGGGGGTCCTGCTGTACCCGCTCGGCAAGAACGCCTACCAGGACGTGCTGGACAAGCTGGGCAGCACCGCGCCGGTCTCGCCCTCGCTGACCACGGCGTCGGCCGCGGTCGAGGGGCACCCCGCGAGCGCGGCCGACGACGGCCTCTCCAACACCTACTGGGGCGCGCCCGCGATCGGCGACTCCGTCGACTTCACCTTCCGCACCCCGTTCCGGCTGGTGGACCTGATCGTCCACACCGGCGCCTCCGCGGACCCGGAGCAGTTCCGGCAGCAGGCCCGCCCGCTGGTGCTCGCCCTGGAGGTCACCGCCTCGGACGGCGAGGTGCACCGTAAGCAGGTCACGCTCAACGACCAGCCGGGCCCGCAGACGGTGGCGACCGGCATCAGCGACGTCGTCCAGGTGAAGCTGACCGTCCGCGAGGCGGCGGGCACCGGCCCGGGCCGCACCGTCGCGCTGGCCGAGGTGGAGTTCTTCAAGCGGACGTGAAGGGGTGTCCGCCGCCGCGGCGGGGTCAGAGGAAGTAGAGGCGGTTCAGCGAGACCTCCTCGGCGGGGTCGGAGTGCAGCGGGGTCCCGTCGAGGGTGACCAGGCCCCGCTGCCCGTCGACCATGATCTGCCCGAGCCGGCTGTTGCGGACCAGGTCGGCCGGCCCGATGCCGCGGGTGTGCCGGACGGCGACCCGCCGGCGCCGGGTGGTCATCCGGTCGTACGGCCGGTCGCCGGTGCCCGCCTCGGCGGCGGCGCGGCTGGTGAAGGCCACCGAGAGGTCCGCCGGGGTGGCGCCGTGGGCGCCGAACAGCGGCCCCAGGACGAGGGGTTGGCAGCTCTCGGTGGCGGCGTTGGGGTCGCCGGTGACGCCGTACGCGGGGAAGCCGGCCTTGAGCACCAGGTACGGCTTGGCACCGAAGGAGGCCGGGTTCCACAGCACCAGGTCGGCGAGCTTGCCGACCTCGACCGAGCCGACCTCGTGCGAGAGCCCGTGCGCGATGGCCGGGTTGACGGTGAGCTTGGCGATGTAGCGCAGCACCCGCTCGTTGTCGTCGGACGGGCCGTCGCCCTCCATCGGTCCGCGTTCGGCCTTCATCTTGCCGGCCATCGCGAAGGTGCGGCGCACCGTCTCCCCGGCGCGGCCCATGCCCTGGGCGTCGGAGGAGGTGATCCCGATCGCCCCGAGGTCGTGCAGCACGTCCTCGGCGCCCATCGTCCCGCCGCGGATGCGGTCGCGGGCCATGGCGGCGTCGCCGGGCAGGTCGGTCTTCAGGCCGTGGACGGAGACGATCATGCCGTAGTGCTCGGCGATCGCGTCCCGCCCGTACGGGAGGGTGGGGTTGGTGGAGGAGCCGATGACGTTCGGCACGCCGGCCATCTTGAGCACGTTCGGGACGTGTCCGCCGCCGCAGCCCTCGATGTGGAAGGCGTGGATGGTCCGGCCCTCCAGCACCCGAAGGGTGTCCTCGACCGACAGGCACTCGTTCAACCCGTCGGTGTGCAGGGCCACTTGGACGTCGTGGACCTCCGCCACGGACAGTGCGGTGTCCAGCGCTCGGGTGTGGGCGCCCATGTCCTCGTGCACCTTGAAGCCGCAGGCACCGCCCTCGGCCAGCGCCTCCACCAGCGGCGCCGGGTGGGAGGACGAACCGCGGCCCAGGAAGCCGATGTTGACGGGCCAGGCGTCGAAGGCGTTGAAGGCGTGGCGCAGCGCCCAGGGCGAGTTGACGCCGACGCCCCAGGCCGGGCCGAACTCCTGGCCGATGATGGTGGTGACGCCGGAGGCCAGCGAGGCCTCCATGATCCGCGGGGACATCAGGTGGACGTGGGTGTCGATGGCCCCGGCGGTGGCGATCAGGCCTTCGCCGGAGACGATCGCCGTCCCGGTGCCGACGACCACGTCGACGCCGTCCAGGGTGTCCGGGTTGCCGGCCCGCCCGATCGAGGCGATCCGCCCCTCCCGGATGCCGATCGAGGTCTTCCGGATGCCCTGGATCGCGTCGATCACCAGGACGTTGCTGATGACCAGGTCGCAGGTGTCGCGGACGGCGGCGGCCTTGAGGTGGAGGCCGTCGCGGGCGGTCTTGCCGAAACCGGTGAGGAACTCGTCGCCCGGCCGCTGGGAGTCCGACTCGACCCGGACGACCAGCCCGCTGTCGCCGAGCCGGACCCGGTCGCCGGCTCGCGGGCCGTGCACGGCGGCGTACTCGGCCGCCTCGATCGACGCGCTGCCGCTGCTGCTGCTCACCGCTGGCTCTCCTCCGCCTCGTCGTCACTGCTCGCACTGCTCGCACTGCTCGGGCCGTCCGCACTGCTCGGGCCGTTGGCGCCGAGATAGCCCTGCTCGGCCGCCCGGCGCAGCGCCTCCCGCCGGACCCGGGGCGAGTCCAGCGGACCGTCCACCAGTCCGGCGAAGCCGATCGCGACCCGCTCGCCGCCGATCGGCACCAGCCCGACCTCGACGTCCGAGCCCGGGTCGAAGCGCACCGAGGAGCCGGCCGGGACGGCCAGGTGCATGCCGTACGCGGCGGCGCGGTCGAAGGCCAGCCGCGGGTTGGCCTCGAAGAAGTGGAAGTGCGAGGTGACCGAGACCGGGACGTCCGCGGTGTTGCGGACGGACAGCGTGCGGACCGGTGCGGGCACCGGCTCGGCGCCGCGGCCGGGGAGCACCGCGCCGGGGGCGGCCTCGCCCAGGCCACCCCCGCCGAACGGGTCGGCGATCACGGCGAGCCGGGTGCCGTCCTGGAACACCGCCTCGACCTGGATCTCGGTGACCAGGTCGGGGACGCCGGGCAGGACGTCCTCCGGGGAGAGCACCGAGCGCCCGCGGGCGACGGCCTCCGCCAGCCGCAGGCCGTCGCGGGCGGCCTCGCAGACGGTGTCCGAGATCAGCGCGGTGGCCTCGGGGACGTTCAGCCGCAGGCCGCGGGCGCGGCGGGCACGGGCGAGTTCGGCGGCGGTGAAGATCAGCAGCCGGTCGCGTTCGGTGGGGGTCAGCTGCACAAGGGGTCCCTTCTCCCTCGGTGCGGGGCGGCGGTGCCGGGCGGCGGGGCGGCCGGCCGGGTGGCCGGCCGGTCGTCGGTACCGGTGGTGGGGGTCAGCCGGCGGGCTGGTCGTGGGTCGAGCAGTGGATGCCGCCGCCGCCGGAGGCGATGGTGTCGATCTGCACGGGGACGATCTCGCGGTCCGGGAACTGGTCCTTGAAGACCTCCTGGGCGTGCCCGTCGGCCTTGGCATCGCCGAACAGCGGCAGGTAGACGCCCTTGTTGCCGATGTAGAAGTTCATGTACGAGGAGACGAAGGCGTCGCCCCGGCCGGTGATCTTGTCCGGGTCGGGCTGGCTGATCTCGATCACCTTGAGCTTCTTGCCGGTGGCGTCGGTGGCGTCCGCCAGCACGGCCCGGGCCTGGTCGGCCGAGCGGGACCAGACGTCCGCGGGCATGCCGGGGAAGGCCCGGTCGAGGAAGACCACGCCGGGGGCGGCGAAGCGGGCCAGGCAGTCGACGTGGGCGTCGGTGATGTCCTTGCCCTTGACGCCGGCCAGCCAGATCACCTTGGTGATGCCGAGGGCCTGCTTGAGCTCGGCCTCGATCTGGTCGCGGTCGCGGCCCGGGTTGCGGTTGGCGTTGACGATCGAGCTCTCGGTGACCATCAGGGTGCCCTGGCCGTCGGTCTCGAAGGAGCCGCCCTCGGCGACCAGTTGGGTCGCGACCCGCTCGATCCCGTACTTGTCCAGGACGGCGCGGGCGATCCGGGCGTCGTTGTCGTGCTGCTGCTTGCCGCCCCAGCCGCTGAAGTTGAAGTCGACGCCCTTGACCTTGCCGCCCTCCTCGACGAACACCGGCACGGTGTCGCGGGCCCACAGGTCGTCCACCGGGACGGACAGCAGCTCGACGTCCTTGCCGCAGGCGTTGCGGGCGGAATCCTCCTGGCCGGGGCGCACCAGCAGGACCACCGGCTCGCGGCTGCCGATGGCGCGGGCCACCGAGGCGATGTCCTTGCGGACGCCGCCGAGCTGCTCGCCCCAGACGTTCTCGGAGGCGGGCCAGGCCATGAAGGTCCGCTCGTGCTTCTCCCACTCGCCGCCGAGCTGGCGTCCGCCGGCGGGGGAGGGGGCCGCCGTCGCGGACGGTGCGGCGGTGGCGCTCGCGGACGGCTGCCCGGCGGGGGCGGAGGACGGGGCCGCGGGCTCGGCCGCGTCGTCGCCGCCGGAGGCACAGGCGGTCGCGCCGGCCGCGATCAGGCCGGCGCCGGCGAGGGAACGCAGCACCGTGCGGCGCGCGAGGGAGGACTGGGACACGGTGGACTCCGGTGGGGCCGAGGGTGGATCCGGTCCGGCGCGGCGGGCGGGGCCTCCGGGGAGTGCTGCGCGCTGCGCCGATCGGCGGCGGGCACGGCGGCCCGGGCATCGCCGGAACTGCACTCTCGCATTGACTGAAAAATCAGTCAAGCTCTACGGTGAAAGCACCCAAACCATCCCGAGACGACCCGGGCCGCCGCACGCGGCCCCGGTCCCGACGACGAAAGGCCGGGTGAGGCGACGATGCTGCGCAATGGACTGGAGCCCTGGCACCTGCTGGTGGTGCTGGTGGTCGTGGTGCTGCTCTTCGGTTCCAAGAAGCTGCCCGACATGGCGCGCGGACTGGGGAAGTCGATGCGCATCCTCAAGGCGGAGACGGCGGCCATGCGGGAGGAGGACCAGCCCGCCGCCACGCCCGCGACTCCGGCGGCCGGGCCCGCCGCGCCGGCGCCTGCCACACCTGGGCCTGCCGCCCCCGCTGCCGCCGACCCGGCCCGGCGCCCGGTCTGACCCCGGGCCGCCGATCAGCGCCGAGAGCCCGTCGCTCCCACCCGTGCCGTGGGCGGCGACGGGCTCTCGGCCGTTCCCGGGGGTGTCAGCCGTTGCGGCGGTAGTGGTCCAGCGAGACCTTGACCGCCCCGTCCGCGCCCGCCGTCGACAGCACCCGGACGATCGCCAGCTCCTTGCCGTCCGCGGACCGGACGCAGAAGGCGCCGCGCGGCCCGACGGCGCTGAACGGCACCCGGGCGGTCGGACGGCTTCCGAGCCCCTGGAGGCACTCGGCCGGGCCGAGGCCGGAGTCCCGGCCGATGTAGGAGTCGGCGGTCTCCGGGATCAGGAACTCGCTGTCGGTGCGCCCCACGTACCAGTTCACGGTCTCGACCGGCACCACCGTGCCCGCGGCCAGGTCGAACTCGTAGTTCGGATCCGCCGAGGTGAGCTCCACCGCCCGGTAGTCCGGGGTGAAGTCGGCGGCAGGGGCGGGCGGCGTCGAGCGGCTCGGCGCGGTGGTGGCGGAGGGCGTGCGGGCGGGGCCCGACGGGCCGGTGGGCGCCGACGAGGCGGCGGGCGTGCCGGGCCCGGGGGAGCCGGCCACCGGGGTGTCGGCCGTCGCCGCCTCCACCGGGTCCGGGTCGTCGAGCACGAACACCGTCGCCGCGGCGCCGACGGCCAGGGCGACCACGGCGACCAGCGCGGTGCGCCCGCGCAACCGCCTCGGCCGAGCGGTCGACGCGGGCCCGGACGGGGTGGCGCTCACGCCCGGCAGCTCGGGGCCGCCCGGCGCCGCCGCGGCGGTGGCGAGCACGGTCGGGGTCGGCGTAGGCATCGGCGTCGGCATCGCCGCAGGCGCCAGCATCGTCGGGGCCGCGTTCAGGCCGGTCCCGCCGGTCCCGGCGGCCTCGGCGGGCGTCTGCGGCAGCTCGGTGTGCCGGGTGATCTGGCTGGTCAGCGGCTGCGGCAGCCAGTCCTCGCCGAACCGCAGCTGCCCGCCCACCGCGGGGTGGCCGGCCGCGGCGGCGATCACCTCGGCGGTGGTCGGCCGGTCCTCGGGGCGCTTGGCCAGGCAGCGCCGGAGCAGCTCGCGCAGGCCCTCCGGCACCCGGGCGAGGTCGGGCTCCTCGTGGACGGTCCGGTAGAGCGTGGCCGGGTGCGGGCCGTCGCCGAACGGCGGGGCGCCGGCCGCGACGTGGACGGCGAGGGCGCCGAGCGCCCAGACGTCGGTGGCCGCGGTCGCGGACTGCCCCATGGCCTGCTCGGGGGCCATGTAGGCGGGGGAGCCGATCTGCAGTCCGGTGCCGGTCAGGGCGACGGCGTCGGCCGCCCGGGCGATGCCGAAGTCGATCACCCGGGGGCCGTCGGCGGCGATCAGCACGTTGCCCGGCTTGAGGTCGCGGTGGACCACCCCGCTGGCGTGGATGGCCTGGAGCGCCTCGGCGATCCCGGCCATCAGCAGCAGGACGGTGCGCTCGGGGAGCGGGCCGAACCGCTGCACCACCTGCTGGAGCGAGGGGCCGGGCACGTAGGTGGTGGCCAGCCACGGGGTGGCGGCGTCCGGCCCGGCGTCGACCAGCTGGGCGGTGAACAGTCCGTGGATGAGCCGGGCGCTGGCCACCTCCTGGGCGAACCGGGCCCGGAAGTCCGGGTCCCCGGCCAGCTCGGGGCGCACCACCTTGAGCGCCACCGGGCGGCCGCCCGGGGTGTAGGCGAGGTAGACCCGGCCCATGCCGCCGGCGCCGAGCCGCGCGTACAGCCGGTGGCCGCCGACCTCGCGCGGGTCGTCCGCGGTCAGTGCCTGGAAGACCGGCTGGAGGGCGAAGGGGGATCGGTCAGCGGACATGGGGCGGCCTCTCTCGGCGGACAAGGAGGGGTGGGGCACGGATGGCATCGCCGCGAAGTTTAGAGGTTCCCTCAGGGGATGGCGCAGCGGGCCCGGCGCAGGGCCGGTGAAGGGCTGGTAGAGCGGTCGGGGCAACGGGAGCGATTCGGGCATTTGACTGAATTTTCAGTTCAATGGAGGATGCGGGGCAACCCAGCGGAAAGCCCCGGACGAGACACCGGTGCGCGGCAGCCCGGACGGCAGCGATCCTGCCCCGCGTCCGACGCGCGCTCCAGGAAGGACCACCGTGCAGGCCACCATCGACGAGACCGGCGCACCCCCCGCCACGCCGCCCCGAGCCCCCCGCCGCCGCAGCTGGCGCTTCGCCGTCCTCCTGGCGATGGTCGTCGCCCTCTGCGGCAGCGGCATCGGCCTCTACCTGAACGAACGCAACACCCGCGAGCAGACCCGCGAGCTGGCCGTCCCCTCGGCCGCCGACTGGATCGAACTCGACGTCACCGCGCAGGACGTGGACCCGACGGCCCAGCAGCTGACGCTCTACGTCACGCCCGTCCCGCACGGCCGCTTCGCCGCCGGCCCGGGCTCCCAGACCTTCGCCCGCCCGGTCGAGATCAGCGTCACCGGCACCCCCAAGGTGACCGTCAAGGCCGCCGAGGGGGAGACCGCGCCCTCCCAGCTCGTCCAGGTGGGGATCTACGACGGCACCAAGACCGACTACCCCTTCGACCGCTACCGCATGGAGGTGGGCTTCGCCGCCACCAGCGGAGGCACGGCCGTGCCGGTCGGCGTGGTCCTCACCGACACCGACCCGTTCTTCGTGCTGCGCCCGCAGGCCACCACCGCGAGCAACGGCGCGGTGGCCCTGGACACCAGGATCACCCGCTCCCGCAGCACCTTCATCCTCTCCTGGTTCATGATCGCGGCGATGTGGGCCATCGCCCTGGCCGTCCTCGGCGCCGCCGAGGTGCTCTACCGCAAGCGCGAGGGCCTGGTCTGGCCCTCCCTGGGCTGGATGGCGGCCAGCCTGTTCGCCCTGATCGGCATGCGCAACGCGGCCCCCGGCGCGCCGCCGATCGGATCGCTGATGGACTACGTGGCGTTCTTCTGGGCGGAGGGGATCATCGCCGCGAGCCTGGCCTGCACCGCCTGGTGCGGCATCCGCACCGAGCACCGGCTGCGCCGGGAGAAGGAGGCCGAGGCCGAGGGCGCCTGACCGCACCCACCCGCCCGGCCCCCACGGGCCCGGGCGGGTCAGCCGGTCTGCCGGTCTGCCGGTCAGCAGGTCAGCGGGTCAGCGGGTCAGCGGGTCAGCGGTTCGGCCGGTCACCCGCTCGCGGACAGCGCGGCCATCAGCCTGCGCAGCACCCGCCCCGCGTCCACCGTCCCGTCCAGCGAGCCGATCGCGGCCAGCCCGTCCACGGCGGCGGCGAAGGCCTCGCCCAGCGGGCGGGGGTCGGAGCCGTCGCCGCGCTCGTCCGCCAGCGTCCGGAACAGGCGCACGAAGCAGGACCGCCAGCGTGCGTACTCCGCCTCCAGACTGGCCCGGACCCGCTCGTCGTTGAGCGCCAGCCAGTGCAGCGCCGCGTGCAGCCGGGCCAGGTCGGGGCTCTCCGGCCGGGTGAGCAGGGCGAGCACCCGCTCCGCCCGCTCGGCGTAGCCGCCCGGGCCGTCCACCGCCTCCTCCAGCGGGGTGATCCACTCGGGCCGGATGTCGGCGACCACCGCGACGATCAGTTCGGTGCGGTCGGCGAAGTGGTAGTGGCACATCCCGTGCGAAACCCCGGACAGCGCGGCCACGTTGCGGGTGGTGAACCGCCCGGCGTCGCCGCCCGCGAGCAGCGTCCGGGCCGCCGCGATCAGCCGGGCCCGGGTCTGCTCGCCCTTGGCGGAGGCCCGTGCCCGGCCGGTGCCGCCCGGCGCGGAGGACGCCTCCCGCGCTGTTCCTGTCGCCCGTGTCGCCATGGCCGCCACTGTAACGAGCGGGGCGGCCGCGGGAGGGGCGGGCCGGAAAACGATTCGGAGGGATCCCCACCCGATCCGTGCGCGAGATATTGACCGAGCGCTTGGCCAGTTCTACCTTCTGGGCAACTCCACGGCCGTCGGCCGGAACTGACACGGAGGTAGAAGTGGACGATCGCGATCACCACAGACCCGACCCGGCGCCCCTCGGGCGCCTCGGCCGGCGCGGGTTCCTGGCAGCCGCCGGGCTGACCGCCGCCGGCGCCGCGCTGACCGGGCTGAACGCGCCGCAGGCCGCCGCCCGCGGCACGGCACCCGGCCGCACGGCACCCGGCGGGACGGCATCCGGAGGCAGGGCGCCCGCCACCACCGGCTACGCCGTCCCGGTCGACACCGTCCCGCACACCCGGACCTGGATGGCCTGGCCGGACAGCACCGGCATCTGGCGCAACAAGCTCAGCGGCGTCCAGGCCAACATCGCCCTGATCGCCAAGACCATCGCCAAGTACGAGCCGGTCACCGTGTGCGCCAACCCCGCCAGCGTCGCCAAGGCGCAGTCGATGTGCGGCTCGCGGGTCACCGTCATCGGCACCATCCCCGTCGACGACTGCTGGATGCGCGACACCGGCCCGGTCTTCCGCACCAACGGCGCGGGCGGCCTGGACACGGTGGGCCTCAACTTCAACGGCTGGGGCAACAAGCAGACGCACGCCAACGACGCCCTGGTGGCCCAGCGCGTCGCCGCCTACCTCGGGATCCCGTTCACGGCCGCCGGACTCGTCGCCGAGGGCGGTGCCGTCGAGACCGACGGCGCCGGCACCCTGATGGCGACCAGCAGCAGCATCGTCAATTCCAACCGCAACCCCGGCCTGTCCCAGACCCAGATCGAGTCCGCGCTGTACGCCGCCTACGGCGCCTCGAAGATGATCTGGTTCCCCGGCATCCAGGGCCAGGACATCACCGACGACCACGTCGACGCGACCTCGCGGTTCCTCGGCGCCGGTGCGGCCGCCGTCCAGATGCCGCTGTCCGGGGACACCGACGTCTGGTCCAACGACGAGCGCCAGCAGTACCAGATCCTCTCGGGCGCGACGAGCGCGCAGGGGGTCAGGATCGCGGTCAGCAAGATCCAGGGACCCGACTACAACCTGATCCGCTCGACCGACCCCAACTTCGTCGGCTCCTACGCCAACTACTACCTCTGCAACAACGCGGTGATCTCCGCCCAGTTCGGCGACACCTCGGCCGACGCCGCGGCCAGGGCCGCGCTCGCGCGGCTCTTCCCCGGCCGGACCGTCGAGCAGCTCAACATCGACTACCTCGGCGCGGGCGGCGGCGGCATCCACTGCGTCACCCAGCAGCAGCCCGCCGTCTGAACCCACCACCCCGGCAGAACCCGTCAACCCGGTAGAGCCGTCGAGGCCCGGTCCGCCACCCCGGCCGGGACAACGGTCGACGCAACGACGGAGTGCCCCCGCCCGGTCGATCCGGGCGGGGGCACTCCAGCGCCCGGCGGAAGCGGCGGCCCCGGGCCTCACCAGCCCGGGCGGGCCGCGGTGGTGAGGGCGAGGGTCAGCAGCAGCCCGCCGCCCGGATTGGCCCCGGCGGACAGGGCGCCGCCGCCCGCCGCGCTCAACCGGGCTGCAGCACAGGCCAGTTCGGCCGTCGCGCGGTGCGTGCCGGGGGATCCGGAGGGGACCGCGGGCAGCCGGTGGCGCGCCTCGCCGGCCAGGTCCGGCCCGCGGTCGGCCACCTGGACCCGGATCCGGTCGGGCGTTCCGGGCCGGCCGGCGGTCAGCTCGGTGCGGACCAGTACCCGTGCCCCCGGCGGGCTGCGCCGCAGGGCGGACTCCACCATCGCGACCAGCACCGCGTCCAGGTGCTCCTGGACGGCGGGCACGGCCGGCAGCCGCTGCGCCGACCGCACGGTCAGCGCCTGCGGCGGTACGCCGGCCACGGCCCGGGCCACGGCGGTCGTCACCGTCGCCCAGCCGTACGGGAGTTCACCGGGGGCCTCGCCCGCGGCCGCCTCGCCCCCGACCGCCGGCCGGGCCGGCCAGCCCCGCAGGACGGCCGTGAGCCGGGCGAAGCGGCCTCCCCGCGCGCCGGGCGCGGCGCCGCGCGGCAGCCCGTACCCGGTCAGCCGACGGCCGGGATGTCGTGGGTGGCGCAGTGGATACCGCCGCCGCCGGCCGCGATCGCGTCGATCTTCACGGGGACGATCTCCCGGCCCGAGAAGTACTGCTTGAGGACCTGCTGGGCGCGTTCGTCGGCCCGGGTGTCGCCGAACTTGGGCAGGTAGACGCCCTTGGAGCCGACGTAGAAGTTCATGTACGAGGAGACGAAGGCGTCGCCGCGCCCGGTGATCTTGTCCGGGTCCGGCTGCTGGAGCTCGATCACCTGGAGCTTCTTGCCGGTCGCGTCGGTGGCGTTCCTGAGCACGCCGCGGGCCTGCTCGGCCGCGCGAGACCAGACGTCCGCCGGGCCGCCGGGGAAGGACTGGTCGAGCAGGACGACGCCGGGGGCGACGAAGCGGGCCAGGCAGTCGACGTGGGCGTCGGTGATGTCCTTGCCCTTGACGCCGGCCAGCCAGATCACCTTGGTCACGCCGAGCGCCTTCTTGAGCTCGGCCTCGACCTGGTCCCGGCTCATCCCCGGGTTGCGGTTCTCGTTGACGACGGAGCTCTCGGTGACCATCAGGGTGCCCTGGCCGTCGGTCTCGAAGGAGCCGCCCTCGGCGACCAGCGGGGTCTCGACGCGCTCGACGCCGAACTTGGTCAGCACCGTCCGGGCGATCTTGGAGTCGTTGGCGTGCTGCTGCTTGTTGCCCCAGCCGTTGAAGTTGAAGTCGACGCCCTTGACCTTGCCGCCCTCCTCGACGAACACCGGGAGGGTGTCGCGGGCCCACAGGTCGTCGACGGCCACCGGCACGACCTCGACGGCGGCGCCGCAGGCCTTCTGGGCGGCCTCCTTCTGCTCCGGGCGGGCCATCAGGACGACGGGTTCGCGGGCGGCGATGGCCTGGGCGAGGCCGGCGATGTCCTTGCGGACGTCCGGGAGCTGCTCGCCCCAGACGGTCTCGGAGGCGGGCCAGGACATCACGGTGCGCTGGTGCTTCTCCCACTCGGCGCCGAAGCGGCGGGCGCCGGGGGTGCCGGGCTGCTGGGACGGCGGCACGGCGCCGTCGAGGTCGCCGAGGTCGTTGGGGTCGCAGGCAGTCAGGCCGAGGGTGAGGACGCCGACTCCGACGCCGATGCCGGCGATGGAGCGGATCATGCCGCGGCGGGACAGGGCGTCGGGCGTACGGGCGTCGGGCGTGCGGGCGTTGGTCATACGGGCTCTCCGGGCAGGTTCGAGGGTGGTCCGGGAAGGAGAACGGGGGCGGCTCGCGCTCCGGCTACGGCAGCGGCTCGTGCATGGTCGAGCAGTGGATGCCGCCGCCCCCGGTCATCAGCCGGTCGACGTCGAGCTGGACGACGTGGCGGCCGGGGAAGGCCGCGGCGAGCGCGTCCCGGGCGGCGGCGTCCTTGTAGGCGTCGCCGAACTGGGCGGTGATGACCCCGCCGTTGACGAGGACGAAGTTGAGGTAGGAGTCGACGAACTTGGAGCTGCGGGAGCGGACGGTGTCCGGGCCGTGCACGGGGATGACCTGGAGCCGGCGGCCGCGGGCGTCGGTCGCGGCGGAGAGGATGGCGAACTGCTCGCGGGCGTCGCGCGCCCAGGAGTCGTTGCGGTCGGCCGGCGGCAGCTGGACCATCACCACCCCGGGGCGGATGAACCGGGAGGTGACGTCGACGTGGTCGTCGGTGATGTCCTCGCCCTTGATGCCGGGCAGCCAGATCATCTTGTCCGCGCCGTAGGCCTCCAGGACGGCGTCCTCGATCTCGTCCCGGCTCATGCCGCGGTTGCGGTTCTTGTTGACCAGGCTGCTCTCGGTGGCCATCACGGTGCCGTCGCCGTCGGTCTCGACCGCACCGCCCTCGCCGACGAAGTCCGCATAGGAGTGGCGCAGGCCGCGGTGGGCGGCGATCCGCTCGGCGGCCCGGGCGTCGTCGTAGTGGACCTGCTTGTTGCCCCAGCCGTTGAAGTTGAGGACCACGGCCTCCAGCCCGCCGTGGCCGTCCCGGCGAAACACCGGGGCGATGTCGCGCATCCACAGGTCGTCGGTGGGGATCGCGGTGATCACCTCGACGGAGGGGCCGCACCAGGAGCGGGCCTTGTCCGCGGTGTAGTCGTCCGGGGCGCACATGACCACCGGCTCGAACTGGGCGATGGTGCGGGCGATCAGGGCGATGTCCTCCTGGACGCCGCCCAGGCGCAGCCCCCACACGCCCCGGCGGGAGGGCCAGGACATCCAGGTCCGCGCGTGCGGGACGTCGTCGGCAGGCACCCAGGGGCCCGACTCGCCGGAGTGGTCGTCGTGGTAGTAGCTCACGGTGGTCTCCTGATCGTGCGGGGTGCGCAGGTGCCGTTCGCGCCGCGGTCCCGGGGGCCGGTCCGTCGTCGGGGGAGGGGGCCGCAGCCGTCTCCACTCTCCGGGTCACGGCGCGTGGGCGCACAGCGGGACGGAGTCGACGGACGGGGCGGGCAGCGCCTGCTGTCCCCTGCAGCGTCGCACTGACTAAAAAGTCAGTCAAGTTCGGGCAATGGCCGTGACTCTCACCGCAGGCACCGTCACAGAGTGCGCCGTCCGCCCGGGTCGCCGGCCCCGGCGGTCCAGGCGGTTCGGGCGGATCAGGCTTCGAGCCGGGCGATCTCGGTGTCGATCGCCTCGGTCATCAGGGCGCGCGCGTGGGCGACCGGCAGGCTGCCGCTGAGCCAGCGGGTGCTGAGGCCCTCCAGCAGCGCGGTGAGCCGCTCGGCGGCGCCGGCCAGCGCCAGTGCGGAGGCCGTCGGCCGGATCACGCCGAGCAGCCCGGCGGTCTCCTGCACCCAGAGGCGGGTGGCGCGGGCGAGGTCCTCGCGCAGGGTCTCGTCGAAGACGGCGCTGGCGCGCAGCTCGCCCCAGGCGGTGCTGTTCTCCCGGACCTCGAC
>NZ_JBHZCY010000084.1:0-42088 GCF_042786665.1 Kitasatospora sp. NPDC059146
TCCGGACCGTCGCAACCCGCTACGACAAGCGGGCCTACGTCTTCCATGGCACGGTCACCGTCGCAGCGATCCGCCTCTGGCTCCGACCATGATCCGCCGGACAGAACCTAGTACTGGAGCGACTTGTACTGCAGGAACTCCTCCAGTCCGTGCCGCCCCAGCTCGCGGCCGAGCCCGGAGTCCTTGTAACCGCCGAACGGGGCCAGCGGGTTGAACCGGCCGCCGTTGAGGTCCACCTGTCCGGTGTCCAGCCGGCGGGCGAAGGCGGCGGCGGTGTCGGTGGTCGCCGCCCAGACGCCGCCGGCCAGCCCGTAGGCGGTGCCGTTGGCGATCTCGACGGCGTGGTCCTCGTCGTCGTAGCGCAGGACCACCAGGACGGGGCCGAACACCTCCTCCTGGGCCACCGTCATCTCCGGGGTGACGTCGGCGAGGACGGTCGGCCGGACGTAGTGGCCGGTGGGGAGTTCGGCCAGTGGCTCCGGACCGCCGGCCACCAGCCGGGCGCCCTGGGCGAGCGCGTCCGCCAGGTAGCCGCGCACCCGCTCCAGCTGCCGGGCGTTGACCAGCGGGCCGATCCGGGTCCGCGGGTCGGCCGGGTCGCCCGGGACGTACTTCTCGGCGGCCTTGGCGGCGAGCGCGACCGCCTCCTCGTACTGGTCCGCGTGCACCAGCAGCCGGGTCCAGGCGCTGCACGTCTGGCCGGAGTTGGCGAAGACGTTGGCGACGTTCACGTTCACCGCGCGGGCCAGGTCGGCGCCCGGCAGCACCACGTTGGCGGACTTGCCGCCCAGCTCCAGCGCGACCCGCTTGAGCCCGCGCCCGGCCGCCTCGGCGACCTGCCGGCCGACGGCGGTGGAGCCGGTGAAGGACACCACGTCCACCTCCGGATGGGCGGCGAGCGCCGCGCCCGCGACCGCCCCGGTGCCGGTCACCAGGTTGAACACCCCGGCCGGGAAGCCGGCTTCGTCCACCAGCCGGGCGAACAGCCGGGCCACCAGCGGGGTGTCCTCGGCCGGCTTGAGGACCACCGGGCAGCCGGCCGCCAGCGCCGGGACGACCTTGGCCACGATCTGGTGCAGCGGGTAGTTCCACGGCGTGATCGCCGCGACCACCCCGGCCGGTTCGGCGAACACCACCGAGTTGCCGATCCGCTCCTCGAAGGGGTAGCCGGCCAGCAGGCTCAGGTACGAGGTCGCCACGGTCAGCGGCAGCCCGGCGTGCACGGCCCCGGCGAAGCCGACCGGGGCGCCCAGCTCGGCGACCACGGTCGAGGTGATCTCGGCCTGGGCGTCGGCCAGTCCGTCCCGCAGCCGGGTGAGCGGCGCCAGCCGCTCCTCGCGGGTGGCGGCGGCCCAGCCCCGGGCCGCCCGGCGGGCCGCCGCGACCGCGGCGTCGACGTCGGCCGCCGCACCGGCCGGTACGGTGGCGAGCACCCGCTCGGTGGCGGGGTTGAGCACGGCGATCGTGCCGGAGTCCCGGGAGGGCCGCCAGGCGCCGTCGATGTACTGGTCGCCGTACTCCGCGTACTCCTGCTCCACGGATCGTCCTTTCCACTGGTCAGCCGCCGTTCGGCCGACAGGGCGAGTCGGAAGGTCAGTCAAGGCGGCCGGACGGCCGCGCACAAGAGCCGATCCCGCCTCGGCCGGACAGGGCACCCGCCGCAGTGGGCGGCGGACTCCGCGGCGGGGGCCTACTGTCGATGGGGGGCGCCTCGTGCACGAGCGGTGATCCGGTCCGTGCCCGGGGCCGGGCAGGCCGCCACCGCGCCGAGGTGCGGCTCGGAACCCGCAGGTCATCCGCACTGCTAAGGAGCATCCCGTGACCGACACCGCGTTGAAGGGCGAACCGCAGCAGCCCGTCGGGCCGGCCGTGTTGGAGGACGTACCGGGATGGTTCTGGGACCACGACCGGCACTCCTTCGAGTGGTTCCTCGGGCGCCAGGCGGAGCGGGGCGTCACCGGCCACCTCATGGAGATGGGCGCCTACCTCGGCCGCAGCGCGATCGTGATCGGGGAGCACCTCCGGCCCGGGGAGACGTTCACCGTCTGTGACCTGTTCGACTCGGACGCGCCGGACGACGAGAACTCCAGCGAGATGGACCACTCCTACCGGAAGACGCTGACCCGCTCGGCCTTCGAGGCCAACTACCTGTCCTTCCACGACCGGCTGCCGGACATCGTCCAGGCCCCGACCTCGGCGCTCGCGGGCGGACGGGTCCCGGCGGGGGCCTACCGCTTCGTCCACATCGACGCCTCGCACCTGTACGAGCACGTGGTGGGCGACCTCCAGGTGGCCCGGACCGCGCTGCAGGAGCAGGGCGTCGTGGTCCTGGACGACTACCGGTCCCAGCACACCCCCGGCGTCGCCGCGGCGACCTGGGAGGCGGTGTTCAACCACGGCCTCAGGCCGATCGTGCTCACCGAGTGCAAGTTCTACGGCACCTGGGGCGACCCGGAGCCGTTCCAGCGCGACCTGCTCGACCGGGTGGACCTCGCCGTCGGCTGCGAGCTCAGCGCCGAGACCCTCAACCACCGGCAGGTGCTGCGGATGACCGGCAGTACGGAGGGCATCCGGCCGTTCCGCCCCTCCCGGCACCGGCCGGGGGCGGCCGGGGCGCCGGCGCCCGAGGACGCGTACCGGACGGCCCGGGACGAGGCCGCGCTGGACCTCGCGGCCCGCCGCGCCCGCGCCGCCGAGGCGCGCCGCCCGGTCAACGTCGCCAAGCGCGCCGCCAAGGACCTGCTGCCCCCGCTGCTCACCTCGGCGATCCGCCGCGCCCGCCGGGGCTGACCCGGGCCGCCCCGGCCTCCCGCCCAGGTCTCCCGCCCCGGCGACGCCGAAGGGCCGGTCGGAAACCCGACCGGCCCTTCCTTGCTGTGTACCCGCTCAGACCCGCGAAGGCTCCGCGGCCCCGGCGGACGCCTCAGCCTCAGCCTCCGCCTCGGCCGCCAGCTCGCGGCGCACCTCGGCCAGCGAGGGGTTGGCCCAGGCGCTGGCGACGCCCCAGTAGTAGAAGGCCAGGCCGATCGCGGCCACGATCAGCAGGTCCCAGCCCTCCGGCAGGTAGCCGTGCCCGCCGAAGTCGGAGCTTCCGGCCCAGGAGACCCCGGCCATCACGAACAGGTAGGCGATCATCCAGGCGCCCGCCTTGAGGTGCGGCTTCAACTGCTCGAAGGGCTTGCGCAGCTCGTACCAGGCCCAGATCGGCAGACCGGCGGCCATCAGCAGGATGACCTTGCCGGTGAGCGGCCAGCGGGCCCAGTACAGCACCAGCGAGCCGAAGACCATCGCGACCGGCGCGATCACCGGCATGGCCTTGAGCTTCACCGGGCGCTGGAGGTCCGGCGCGAGGCGGCGCAGCGCCATCACGGCGACCGGGCCGGTGATGTACGAGATCACGGTGGCGACGGAGACGATCTCGGCCAGCGAGCCCCAGCCGCGGAAGACCGCGAGGAACAGGAAGGCGACCACCAGGTTGAGCAGCAGCGCCGGGCGCGGGATGCCGGTCTTGGCGTCGACCTTGCCGAAGAGCTTCGGCAGGTGGCCGTTCTCCTGCACGCCGTGGATCATGCGCGAGGTGGTGGCGGCGTAGATCATGCCGGTGCCGGACGGCGAGACGAAGGCGTCCGCGTAGAGCAGCAGCGCGAGCCAGTTGATGCCCCAGGCGATCGCGAGGTCCGCGAGCGGCGAGGTGTAGGAGAGGCTGCTCCAGCCGTTCGACAGGTCGGCGGCCGGGATGGCGCCGATGAACGCGATCTGCAGCGCGACGTAGATCACCAGGGCGATCAGGATCGAGCCGATGACGGCCTTGGGCAGCGACTTGCCGGGGTTGCGGGCCTCGCCGGCCAGGTTGAGCGGCGACTGGAAGCCGTTGAAGGCCCAGACGATGCCGGAGACGGCGACGGCGGTGAACACCGCGCTCCAGCCGTTCGGGGCGAAGCCGCCCGGCTGGGTGAAGTGCGAGGTGTCGAAGTGCGCGAGGAGCAGCGCGCCGGCGGTCAGCGTCGGCACGACGACCTTGAACACGGTGATCGCCGTGTTGGTCTTGGCGAACAGCGTGATCGCGAACCAGTTGAGGACGAAGTACACGACCAGCAGCACGCTGGCCAGTGCCACCCCGCTGAGGGTGAGTTCCTTGCCGTCGTACAGGCCCTTGGCCCAGTCGAAGTGCCAGGAGCTCATGTACTGGACGGACGCGGTGGCCTCACCCGGGATGACCGAGACGATGGCGATCCAGTTGGCCCAGGCGGCCAGGTAGCCGGCCAGCGAGCCGTGCGAGTACTGGCCGTACCGGACCATGCCGCCGGCCTTGGGGAACATCGACCCGAGCTCGCTATAGGTGAGCGCGATGGTGAGCGCCACGGCGGCGCCGATCACCCAGGCGAGGATCGAGGCGGGGCCGGCCAGCCTGGCGGCCCGCTCGGCGCCGAACAGCCAGCCGGAGCCGATGATCGAGCCGAGCCCGACCGCGGTCAGGCTGATCGTGCCGAGCGATCGGCGGTAGTTCTGGTGTGATGCCTTGGGCGAATCGGGCTCACTCAACGTATCGGTCCTCTCGCTCGGGGTTCAGCGGATGGTGTCGGCGCTTTTACGGTTTTGGGTCGGTATTCCGGACAAACCCCAGCAGCCTATGGTTCCAAATGGGGCGAATACCTCAGAGGAAGCTCAAACCGCCCGATCGTTGCCATCTCGTGTCCGGTTTCCGGACGGCCGGGACCGCTCAACGAGACCGGCGCCACACCGCCGTCGGCGGTGGATCGCGAGGGGGAGTCGGCCGTGGGCCGGAAAAAAGAAATTCCCCGCGGGATCCTTTCGGATTCCACGGGGAATTTCGATTGTGTCCGAGGGGGGACTTGAACCCCCACGCCCGATAAAGGGCACTAGCACCTCAAGCTAGCGCGTCTGCCATTCCGCCACCCGGACAGGGTGTGTGCTTCGGGGGCTTTTCTCTCGCCCCCTCGGCGACAGAGAGAACATTACCAGGCTTCCGGAGTGCTTCTCACCTGCGTTTCCTCGGCCCCACCGCGGCCTCCACCTCGGCCCCCACCGCCGTCCCCGCCACGCCCCCGTCCGAGGGGCCGGGGCCGTGGGGCGCCCGGCCCGTCCGGACCGGCCCGTCCGGACCGGCCGGGACGGCTCGCGAGGGGGCTCGCGAGGGGGCTCGAACACCGGGCGAAGCGGTGGCGAGGGCGAAGCAAACGATCCGTTAAGCCCCCGCCCGCGATCGATTCCGGTCGGAACCGATCCGACACGGGCAACTTGTCGACGCTGCCACGGAGGCACCGACCGCTCTCCTAGCCTCTGTGGACCGAGGGCGCCATGATGCGGATCGCCTGATTCCCGGGTCGCGGACGAAGGGCGGCTGGACGTGGAGCAGATCAGCGGGGCGGCGAAGGCCGAGCCGAGACGCGGCGCCCGGTCGGGCCGCCGACCGACGGCCGACGGTCCCGTCGAGGGCGTGTGGCGCTTCCGGGTGCCCGCCGTCGAGGCCTCCGTGCCGCGCACCCGCCACGCGGTGCGGGACCGCCTGCTGGCCCAGGGCATGACCGGGGTGCGCTACCAGGAGCTGGTGGACGACGTGCTGCTGATCGTCTCCGAGCTGGTCGGCAACGCGGTGAAGCACGCGGCCGAGCTGTCGCCCGAGGTGACCACCGAGCTGTCGGTGCGCCGGGGCTGGGTGCGGGTCTCGGTCGAGGACGGCGACCCGTACCGGCCGAAGGCCCTGGAGAGCGACACCGGCCGTACCGGCGGGCGCGGCCTGCTGCTGGTGAAGAGCGTCACCATCCAGGCGGGCGGGGTGTGCGACGTCGAGCACACGGGGGAGGGCGGCAAGGTCATCTGGGCCTCGCTGCCCGTCCCCCCGGAGCCCGGGTCCTGACGGGCGCCCTCCCGCACGGGGACGGCGCGACCCCGCACGAGGGCGGCCGCCCCCGGCCGGGGACGGCCACCCCCACGGACTCCCGTCCGCTACCAGTCCCGACCGGCGATCTCCCGGATCCCCGGCAGCGCGGCCTCGAAGACGGTCTCGAACCAGACCGAGAACGGCCGCTCGGCCCGCAGCTCGCGCAGCTCCTGCGCGGTCACGAAGGCGAAGTCCTCGACCTCCTCCGGGTTCGGCCGCACCGGCGCGGTGACCAGCCCGACGAACAGGTGGTTCCACTCCCGCTCGATCAGCCCGGTGGCCTCGTCCGGCAGGTCGTAGCGGACGGTGCCGGCCTCGCAGAGCAGCGCCGGCGCGAGGCCCAGCTCCTCGGCGGTGCGCCGGGCGGCGGCCACGAACGGCGGCTCGTCCGGGTACGGGTGCCCGCAGCAGGTGTTCGACCAGACGCCGGGGGAGTGGTACTTGCCGAGTGCCCGGCGCTGCAGCAGCATCCGGCCCTGGCGGTCGAACAGGAAGACCGAGAAGGCCCGGTGCAGCCGGCCCGGCTGCTGGTGGGCCCAGAGCTTCTCGCCGGTGCCGATGGTGACGCCCTCGTCGTCGACCAGTTCCAGCAGGATCCCGGTGCTCGCGGGGGCGGTGGCCCGGGGGTCGACCGTCACGTCTGTCTCCACGTCCAGGCCGCTGTCGATCTCGGCGGCGAAGTGGGTCGGGTCGGTCGGCGGACTCTGGGGCATGGGGCCTCTTTCGGAAGGGGGGAGCGGGAGCAACGGGAGCGTCGAGCGCGTCGTGGGCACCCGTCGGGGGGCTCGGGACGCGGCGCGGGCACCGGCGCCGTCGTCGGGCTCCAGTCTGCCGTATGGGTGGCGGTCCGGACGGGTCCCACGCACAACCGGGCGGATCATGACGCGGGGCGGTCCGGATCCGTACCGGAAACGGTCCGGGACGCCCCGGAAGGGTCATTCGTCCCGAAGGCCAGTTCGGTATCCGTTCCCATCCTGTTCGATCACCGCACCTCCACCGTGTCGTCACCCCGGCGCCTCCGGCCGCGTTCGGGTGCGTCGCCCGGGTCGCCTACCATCGCTTACGACACGCTGCCCGGATCTGTGCCGGTCCGGCGCGCCGCCGCCGGGCCCGGCCGTACGCCGGGCCGACCGGCGACAGCGCCGCCGGGCCCGTCGGCACATCCCCGCGCGGACCGCACGACGCACCACGGATCAGGAGACCCCGCATGATCGGCCTCGTTCTGGCAGCCGGCGCCGGCCGCCGGCTGCGCCCGTACACCGACACCCTGCCCAAGGCGCTGGTGCCGGTCGACGGGGAGCGGACCGTCCTGGACCTCACCCTGGGCAACTTCGCCGAGGTCGGACTGCGCGACGCGGCGATCGTCGTCGGCTACCGCAAGGAGGCGGTGTACGACCGCAAGGACGCCCTGGAGAGCAAGTACGGGGTCAAGCTCCACCTGGTCGAGAACGACAGGGCCGAGGAGTGGAACAACGCCTACTCGCTCTGGTGCGCCCGCGAGCTGTTCGCCGAGGGCCTGCTGCTGGCCAACGGCGACACCGTCCACCCGGCCTCCGTCCAGCACACCATGCTGGAGGGCAACCAGCGCCTCGTCGAGGAGGGCCGGGCCCCCGGCATCCTGCTCGCCCTCGACACGGTGAAGAAGCTCGCAGACGAGGAGATGAAGGTCGTCGTCGACCCGGCCGCCGGTATGCGCCGCATCACCAAGCTGATGCACCCGGCCGAGGCGACCGGCGAGTACATCGGCGTCACGGTGATCAACCCGGCCGCCGCCGCCGACCTGACCGACGCGCTGCGCGCCACCTACGAGCGCGACCCCCAGCTGTACTACGAGGACGGCTACCAGGAGATGGTCGACCGGGGCCTGCGGATCGACGTCCAGCCGATCGGCGAGGTCTCCTGGGTCGAGGTCGACAACCACGACGACCTGGCGAAGGCCCGGGAGATCGCGTGCCAGTACTGACCCGACTGGTCCCGTCGCCGCTGTTCGCGGAGATCCGCCCGGGCGCGCTGGACGCGCTCGGCGGCATCCTCGCGGACCAGAGGCTGTCGGCCTCGGGCCGGATCGCGGTGGCGATCAGCAACGGCTCCGGCGCCGCGATGCGCGCGCGCCTGGAGCCGGCCCTGCCCGGCGCCGACTGGTACAACGTGGACGACGGCAGCCTCGACAGCGCGGTGCGCTTCGCCGAGGAGATGCGCGGCAAGCACTACGACGCGGTCGTCGGCCTCGGCGGCGGCAAGATCATCGACGCCGCCAAGTACGCCGCCGCCCGGGTCGGCCTGCCGGTGGTCGCGGTGGCCACCAACCTCGCCCACGACGGCATCTGCTCCCCGGTCTCCACCCTCGACAACGACGCCGGCCGGGGCTCCTACGGGGTCCCCGGCCCGATCGGCATCATCGTCGACCTGGACGTGATCCGGCAGGCCCCGCAGCGCTTCGTGGCGGCCGGGATCGGGGACGTCGTCTCCAACATCTCGGCCTGCGCGGACTGGGAGTTGTCGCACACCGTCACCGGCGAACCGGTGGACGGGCTGGCCGTCGCGATGGCCCGCTCGGCCGGTGAGAACCTGCTCCGGCACCCAGGGAACATTCAGGACCAGGACCTCCTGACGGCCCTCGCGGAAGCCCTGGTACTGTCCGGCATCGCGATGAACATCGCGGGCAGCACCCGACCCTCGTCGGGCGCCTGCCACGAGATCTCGCATGCCCTGGACGTGCTGTACCCCAAGCGTTCCGCCCAGCACGGCGAACAGGTCGGCCTCGGCGCGGCGTTCGCCAGCTTCCTGCGGGGCGAGCGCGAGCTGACCGGTCTGATCGTGGAGCGCCTGGCGAGCCACGGGCTGCCGGTGACGGCGGCTCAGACGGGTTTCACCGAAGCGGAGTTCACCGAGGCGGTGCACTACGCTCCGAACACCCGCCCGGGCCGCTACACCATCCTGGAACACCTCGACCTCTCCCCTTCCGCAATCAGGGACGCGTACGCCGACTATGTCCAAGCCGTCAACAGCTGACCCCTCCACCGCGGGCGCCGAGCGGCCCCCGGTGGACCTGACCCGCCGGCCCTCGATCGAGGAACTGCGGGCGGTGATCCACCCGGAGGGCATGCTCCAGCGCCGCAGCGCCGAGCACTGGGCCGGGCGCCTCTACATGCGGAAGATCTCCTTGCGGATCACCCGCGTGCTGTCCACCATGACGGCGATCACGCCCAACGGCCTGACCTACCTGATGATGCTCACCGGCATCCTGGCCGGTGCCGCCCTGGTCGTACCGGGCATCACCGGCGCCGTCCTGGGCGCGCTGCTGATCCAGGTCTACCTGCTGCTGGACTGCGTGGACGGCGAGGTGGCCCGCTGGCGCCGGCAGACCTCGCTCACCGGCGTCTACCTGGACCGGGTCGGGCACTACATGTCCGAGGCGGCCCTGCTGACCGGCCTCGGCCTGCGCGCCACCGACCTGCTGCACCGCGAGGGCGGCGGCTCGCACTGGGAGTGGGCGTTCCTGGGCACGCTGGCCGCGCTCGGCGCGATCCTGATCAAGTCCGAGACGGACCTGGTGGACGTGGCCCGCGCCCGCAGCGGCCTGACGGCCGTCGAGGACAGCGCCTCGGTGCCGCGGTCCGCCTCGGTGGCCAAGGCCCGCCGGGCCGCCTCGCTGCTCAAGTTCCACCGCCTGGTCGGCGCGGTCGAGGCCTCGCTGTTCATCCTGGCGGCCGGGATCGCCGACGCGGTCCACGGCGGACTGTTCTTCACCCGGATCGCGGTCGTGGTGCTGGCGGCCATCGCCATGCTGCAGACCGTGCTGCACCTGCTGAGCATCGTCCTTTCGAGCAGGCTCCGATGACCACTTCCACGTCCTCCACCACCGCGGAGAACTTCCGCCTCGGCGTCGTCATCATCACCATGGGCAACCGGCCCGCCGAGCTCAACGCCCTGATCGACTCCGTCCGCGCCCAGGAGGGCCCGGAGGTCGAGTTCGCCGTGGTCGGCCAGGGCGCGAAGCTGCCGTCGCTGCCGGCCGGAGTGCGCAGCGTCGAGCTGCCGGAGAACCTGGGCATCCCGGGCGGGCGCAACGTCGGCATCGAGCTGTTCGGGCCGGACGGCCGGGAGGTGGACGCCGTCCTCTTCCTGGACGACGACGGCCTGCTGCCGCGCACCGACTCCGCCCGCCTGCTGCGCGAGGCCTTCACCGCCGACCCGGAGCTGGGCATCGTCTCCTTCCGGATCGAGGACCCGGACACCGGCGTCACCCAGCGCCGGCACGTCCCCCGGCTGCGCGCCAGCGACCCGATGCGCTCCTCCCGGGTGACCACCTTCCTGGGCGGCGCGAGCGCCGTGCGCTGCAAGGTGTTCGAGCAGGCCGGGCAGCTGCCGGCCGAGTTCTTCTACGCCCACGAGGAGACCGACCTCGCGTGGCGCGCCCTGGACGCGGGCTGGGCCATCGACTACCGGGCGGACGTGGTGCTGCACCACCCCGCCACCTCGCCGGCCCGGCACGCCGCCTACTTCCACAACGTGGCCCGTAACAGGGTCTGGCTCGCGAGGCGGAACCTTCCGGCCCCGTTGGTGCCTCTCTATCTGGGAACCTGGTTTCTGCTGACCCTGGCCCGACGTCCCTCCGCGGAGGGGCTGAAGGCCTGGCTGAGCGGTTTCCGGGCGGGCTTCCGCGAACCCTGCGGTCCGCGGAAGCCCATGCGATGGCGTACCGTCTGGCGACTGACCAGGATGGGACGTCCTCCGATCATCTGATTGGATCAGAGGATCGATCGCCGTGGCCGGTGACCACACACCGGCCGGAACCCCCCCCGTGACCCCAGGATCCCCATCGGCGCAAGGCCGGCGGACCCCCGCCGACCGGCCGCTCCGACCGATCCCGCGCGAAGGACGAATGTGTCGACAGTGAGTGAACCCGTCAGCCTCTCAGCCCCGAGGGGGGCGGACGCGGGCCTGACCCCGAAGCAGCTTGCGGACAAGTACGGTCTGTCGGTGAGCGGTGCCCGCCCCGGTCTGTTCGCCTACACCAAGCAGCTCTGGGCCAGGCGCCACTTCATCTGGGCCTTCGCCACCGCCCGCCTGGTGGCCCAGTACACCGACGCCAAGCTCGGGCAGCTCTGGCAGGTCGTGACCCCGCTGCTCAACTGCGGCGTGTTCTACCTGGTCTTCGGCGTGATCCTGAAGAGCAAGGACAACTTCCCGCCGAACACCTACATCGCCTGGCTCTGCATCGGCGTCTTCGTCTTCCAGTTCACCCAGAACGCGGTGCAGTCCGGCACCCGGGCGATCTCCGACAACCTCGGCCTGATCCGCGCGCTGCACTTCCCGCGCGCCAGCCTGCCGATCGCCTTCACCGTGATCCAGCTCCAGCAGCTGCTGATCTCGATGGTGGTGCTGGTCATCACCGTGCTGGCCGCCGGCATCACCCCCGGCAAGACCTGGCTGCTGATCGTCCCGGCGCTGTTCCTGCAGACCCTGTTCAACATCGGCGTCTCGCTGATCTTCGCCCGGATCGGTTCCAAGACCAGCGACATCTCCCAGCTGATCCCGTTCGTGATGCGGGCCTGGATGTTCCTGTCCGGCGTGATGTTCAGCATCCAGGACAAGGTCTCGACCTGGCCGCACTACCTCCAGACGATCATGGCCGTCAACCCGGCCTCGGTCTACATGGACCTGCTCCGGCACGCCTTCGCGCCGGTGATCTACAACAAGCACCTGCCCGCGCACCAGTCGCTGCCGCCGCACCAGTGGACCTACGGCATCGCCTGGGCGGTCGGGATCTTCGTCATCGGATACGTCTTCTTCTGGAAGGCCGAGGAGGAGTACGGCCGTGGCTGACACCGACCTGAGCAAGCGCGACGCCGTGGCCGACACCAAGATCGCCCGCGAGCCCACCGTCGTCGTCGACGACGTGCACATCGTCTACCGGGTGCACGGCGCCGGTTCCGGCAAGGGCAGCGCCACCTCGGCGCTGAGCCGCATCATCAGCCGCAAGCGCTCCTCCGGCGTGCGCGAGGTGCACGCGGTCAAGGGCATCAGCTTCACCGCCTACAAGGGCGAGGCGGTCGGTCTGATCGGCTCCAACGGCTCCGGCAAGTCGACCATGCTGGCCGCCATCGCGGGCCTGCTGCCGACCGAGAAGGGCGGCATCTACACCAACGGCCAGCCCTCGCTGCTGGGCGTCAACGCGGCCCTGATGAACGAGCTGAGCGGCGAGCGCAACGTCGTCCTGGGCTGCCTGGCGATGGGGATGTCGCCGGCCGACGTGCGGGCGCGCTACCAGGACATCGTCGAGTTCTCCGGGATCAACGACAAGGGGGACTTCATCTCCCTGCCGATGCGCACCTACTCCTCCGGCATGGGCGCCCGGCTGCGCTTCTCCATCGCCGCCGCCAAGACCCACGACGTGCTGCTGATCGACGAGGCCCTGGCCACCGGTGACCAGGCCTTCCAGCAGCGCAGCAAGAAGCGCATCGACGAGCTGCGCGGCTCCGCCGGTACGGTCTTCCTGGTCAGCCACGACAACAACTCGATCCGCGAGGTCTGCGAGCGGACCATCTGGATCGAGGCCGGCGAGCTGGTCATGGACGGCCCGACCGACGAGGTCGTCGGCCGCTACGAGCGCGGCGAGCGCCCGTAACGCCCAGCCGTCGCAGCGCCTGGCACCGCAGGGCCCCGGCACTCCAGGGCCGGCTCCGGGAACACCCCGGAGCCGGCCCTTCGGCGTGCGCCGCTACCCCGGGTGGCCCGCCGCCGCGGGGGTGAGCGCCACCGTGCGCCGGGCGGGGCGCTCTTCTCGGGCGCGGCGCGTGGTGTCAGGCTGGGGGCGCGGGGGCGGTGTGCCGTACGTGACGCCCGCGCTCGGACGCGTGTCCGAGTCGGACCGGTGGTACCGAGCGGTGTAGAACGGGGGAGTGACTGCAGTGTCGGCTTCGGCCCAGCCCAGAGATACGCCGGTGAACCCTTCCGCGGGACAGACCCTGGAGAAGGCGGGCGCGGAGAACTTCCCGGTCGCCCCCTTCTTCCTGCCCGCGGCCTGGCGCGACGACCTGATGGCGGTCTACGGCTTCGCCCGGCTGGTCGACGACGCCGGCGACGGCGACCTGGCCGATCCGGCCGCCACCGCGGGCCTGCTGGGGATCGAGCAGCGGCCCCCCGCCACTCCTTCGGCCCAGTCCGGCCCGCCGGGCCCGGCGGAGGTCTCCTTCCGGCTCGCCCTGCTCGACGGGCTGGAGCGCGACCTCGACCGGGTGTTCGAGACCGCGCTGCGCTCCGCCGGTGCCGAGCAGCCCCGGCACCCGCTGCTGGGCGCCCTCGTCCCGCTGGTCGACCGGCACGGCCTGACGCCCGAGCCGTTCCGCCGTCTGATCGAGGCCAACCGGGTGGACCAGACCACCGCCCGCTACGCCACCTACGACGACCTGGTCGGCTACTGCACGCTCTCCGCCGACCCGGTCGGCCGCCTGGTGCTGTCCATCGCCGGCGTCTCCACCCCCGAGCGGATCGCCCTCTCGGACGCCATCTGCACCGCCCTCCAGCTGGTCGAACACCTCCAGGACGTGGCCGAGGACCTCTCGCGCGGCCGGATCTACCTCCCCGCCGAGGACCTGGAGCGCTTCGGCGTCACCGAGGAGGAGCTCGCCGAACCCACCGCGACCGGTGCGGTCCGGGAACTGATCGCCTTCGAGGCCGAACGGGCCCGCACCCTGCTCGACCGCGGCGCACCATTGGTAGGTACGGTTCGGGGAAGGCTTCGACTGCTCCTGGCGGGATTCACCGCAGGCGGCTACGCGGCCCTGGCGGCCGTCGAGGACGCCGGGTACGACGTGCTCGCCCGGCAGGCGAAGCCGGACAAGCGCCGCCTCGCAGCGAAGGCGGCGGCCATCTTCGCGAAGGGAAGGTGAACGCCCGAGTGGCGGCATCACCACTGGCGTCGGCCCCGGTCATGGCGGCGTACCGGTACTGCGAGGCAGTCACCGGACTGCAGGCACGCAACTTCAGCTACGGCATCCGCCTGCTGCCCGAGCCCAAGCGACTGGCCATGTCGGCCCTGTACGCGCTGGCCCGCCGGGTGGACGACATCGGCGACGGCGACCTCCCGGCCGACCGCAAGGCCGAGGCCCTGGTGCGCACCCGGGAGCTGGTGGACGAAGTCCGCTCCGGGGCGGTCGCCGAGGACGACACCGACCCGATCAAGGTCGCCCTGGCCGACGCGGCCCGGCGCTTCCCGATCCCGCTCGGCGGCTTCGACGAGCTGATCGACGGCGTGGAGATGGACCTCAAGGGCGCCGAGTACCAGACCTACGAGGAGCTCAAGGTCTACTGCCGCTGCGTGGCCGGTGCCATCGGCCGGCTCTCGCTGGGCGTCTACGGCTGCGAGGACCCGGAGCGCGGGGCGCAGTACGCGGACACCCTGGGCCTGGCCCTGCAGCTCACCAACATCCTGCGCGACCTGCGCGAGGACGCCCTGACCGGCCGCACCTACCTGCCCACCGAGGACCTGGCCAGGTTCGGCTGCGAGCAGGGCTTCGCGCTGCCCAAGCCGCCGGTCGGCGCGGACTTCACCGGGCTGGTGGCCTTCGAGGCCGCCCGTGCCCAGGCCGCCTTCGAGGAGGGCCTGCGGCTGCTGCCCCTGCTCGACCGCCGCAGCCGCGCCTGCACCGCCGCGATGGCCGGGATCTACCACCGGCTGCTCGGCCGGATCGCCGCCGACCCGGAGTCGGTGCTGCGCGGCCGGGTGTCGCTCCCGGGCTGGGAGAAGGCGTACGTGGCGCTTTCCGGGCTCGCCGGGGGGCGTTCTTGATTCTCGCCACGGTTCTGTCACGCTGTGTCAGCGGGGAATCACATCAGGGTGGCGCCGTGTCGACCGCGGCGCCGGCCGTGAGCGCGCCGGCGGCAGCGACCGTCGCCGGGCGGTCCGGCGACTGCGAGGGGGAGGGCCGATGACCGGGCGAGCCGATGCCGCGCGCCCGGCCGCCGTCGTGGTCGGCGGCGGCCTGGCCGGGATCACCACCGCCCTGCGGCTGGCCGAGGCCGGCCACCGGGTCACCCTCGCCGAGGGGCGCCCCCGGCTCGGCGGCCTGGCCTTCTCCTTCCAGCGCGGCGACCTGACCGTCGACAACGGCCAGCACGTCTTCCTGCGCTGCTGCACCGCCTACCGCGGGCTGCTGGAGCGCCTGGGCGCCACCCGGATGACCCACCTCCAGGACCGGCTGGACGTCCCGGTGCTCTCCGTCACCGGCCCCGCCGGGGCCCCGGTGCGGACCCTCGGCCGCCTGCGGCGGGCCGGCCTGCCCGTCCCGCTGCACCTGGCCGGCAGCCTCGCCCGCTACCCGCACCTGTCCCCGGCCGACCGCGCCCGGGTGGTCCGCGGCGCGCTCGCCCTCAAGGGCCTGGACCTCGCCGACCCGGCGCTGGACGGGCTCTCCTTCGGCGAGTGGCTGCGCCGCAACGGGCAGAACGCCGCCACCACGGCCGCGCTCTGGGACCTGGTCGGCGTCGCCACCCTGAACGCCCGGGCCGACCAGGTGTCCCTGGCGCTCGCCGCGATGGTCTTCAAGACCGGGCTGCTCTCCGACCCGGGGGCCTCCGACATCGGCATCGCCGCCGTCCCGCTCGGCGCGATCCACCACGACCGGGCGCTCGCCGAGCTGGAACGCGCCGGCGTGCGGGTGCTGCTGCGCGCCCGGGTCGCGGAGCTCAAGCCGGCCGCGCCCCAGCACGCCGTCCGGCTGGAGGGCGGCCAGTCGGGCACCGGCGAGCTGCTCACCGCCGACACCGTGGTGCTGGCCGGCGCCCAGGACACCGCGGCCGCCCTGCTGCCGCCGGGCGCCGTCCCCCACCGGCTGGAGGACTTCGGCACCACGCCGATCCTCAACGTGCACGTGGTCTACGACCGCAAGGTGCTGCGCCGGCCGTTCTTCGCCGCGCTCGGCAGCCCGGTCCAGTGGGTCTTCGACCGCACCACCCACTCCGGGCTGGCCGGTACCCCGATCGGCCGCGCCCACCCCGGCGCCCAGTACCTGGCGCTGTCCCAGTCCGCCGTCCAGGACGAGATCGACCTGCCGGTCGCCGAGCTGCGCGAGCGCTACCTGCCCGAGCTGGCCCGGCTGCTGCCGGCCGCCGCCGGCGCCGAGGTGCTGGACTTCTTCGTCACCCGGGAGCGCACCGCGACCTTCGACGGGGCGCCCGGCAGCGCCGCGCTGCGGCCCGGGGCCACGACCGGCGTCCCCGGCCTGCTGCTGGCCGGCGCGTGGACCGCCACCGGCTGGCCCGCGACCATGGAGGGCGCGGTGCGCAGCGGCCACGCCGCCGCCGACGCCGCGCTGGCCGCGGCCGGTGCCAGGGTGCCGGTGGACCGGGGCGACGGGCGGTGGCCCAGGTGACGGCGGGGCCCGCGGCCGGAGAGCCCGCCAGAGCCGACGGGCGTACCGTCGGCCCCATCGGCCGTACCGACACCGAGCGCCGCGGCACCACCCGCTTCGGCGCCGCCCGCTTCGACACCAGCCGCACCGACAGTACCCGGCCGCCCCGTGCGGTCCGGCACCACGAGGGAGAGGGAACGCACGTGGAGTCACGCACCGGCATCGCCGTCGGAGGCACGGCGCACGCCGAACCGGTCTCGGTGCCGGAGCTGCTGGCCCGCAGCCGGACGCTCTGCGCCCCGCCGCTACGGGCCACCGTCGCCCGTCTGGCCGCACCGATGGACACCGTCGCCGCGTACCACTTCGGCTGGATCGACCGGGACGGCACCCCGGTGGAGGGCGACGGCGGCAAGGCCGTGCGCCCCGCGCTGGCCCTGCTGTCCGCCCAGGCGGCCGGTGCGGCGCCCGAGGTCGGGGTGCCCGGCGGGGTCGCCGTTGAACTGGTGCACAACTTCTCCCTGCTCCATGATGATCTGATGGACGGTGACGAGACCCGACGGCACCGGGCCACCGCCTGGACGGTCTTCGGCCCGGCCCAGGCGATCCTGGTCGGCGACGCCCTGGCGACGCTCGGCACGGAGGTGCTGCTCGATGCCGGGGTGACCGGCGGCGCGAGCCCCACCGACGCCGCGCGCGCCGTCCGGCTGCTCACCACCGCGACCCGCAGACTGATCGACGGCCAGGCCATGGACGTCGCCTTCGAACAGCGCGACAGCGTCACCGTCGCCGAGTGCCTGGAGATGGAGGGCGGCAAGACGGCGGCCCTGCTGGCCGCCGCCTCGGCGATCGGCGCCGTCCTGGCCGGGGCCGACGACAAGGTCTCGGACGCCCTCCAGCGCTACGGCCACCACCTGGGCCTGGCCTTCCAGGCGGTGGACGACCTGCTCGGCATCTGGGGCGCGACCGAGGTCACCGGCAAGCCGCACTGGGGCGACCTGCGCCAGCGCAAGAAGTCCCTGCCGGTCGCCGCGGCGCTCGCCGAGGGCGGCGCCGCCTCGCGCCGGCTGGCCGAGCAGCTCGCGGACCCGAAGGGCCGGGGCGAGGAGGGCGAGCCCGAGCTCGCCGCCCGGGCCGCGTTGATCGAGGAGGCCGGCGGCCGGGCCTGGACCCAGGAGGAGGCCCGCCGCCAGCACACGACTGCCCTCGCCGCCCTGGACGAGGTGCCCATGTCCGACGAGGTGCGCGAGCACTTCGTCGCACTCGCCGAATTCGTGGTGGTACGAGAGAGGTGACGTTACGTTGACAGCAACCGCGGACGGCCGGCTCGACCCTGAGTACGATTCCGAGCCGGTCGCGGTGGGCGACCGCCCCCCGACCCTGCTGGGTGCGGGGCGGTGGCAGCCCGAGGACACCGACCGGCCCCGGCCGGCCGGTGAGGCGGACCGGCAGCCCGCCGACGCGCGCGAGGCCCTCGCGCGCGCCACCACCCACCTGCTCTCGCTGCAGTCCTCCGAGGGCTGGTGGAAGGGCGACCTGGAGACCAACGTCACCATGGACGCCGAGGACTTACTGCTCCGCCAGTTCCTGGGCATCAGGACGGAGGAGCAGACCCGGGCCACCGCCGAGTGGATCCGCTCCCAGCAGCGGGAGGACGGCACCTGGGGCACCTTCCACGGCGGACCGCCCGAACTCTCCACCACCGTCGAGGCCTACGTCGCCCTCAAGCTCGCCGGCGACGACCCGGACGCCCCGCACATGCTGGCCGCCGCGCGCTACGTCCGCTCCGCTGGGGGCATCGCGGCCGCCCGGGTGTTCACCCGGATCTGGCTCGCGCTCTTCGGCTGGTGGTCCTGGGACCGCCTGCCCGAGATGCCACCCGAGATCATCTTCCTGCCCAAGTGGCTGCCGCTGAACATCTACGCCTTCGGCTGCTGGGCCCGGCAGACCATCGTCCCGCTGACCGTGGTCTCCTCGCACCGCCCGGTCCGTCCGGCCCCCTTCGCGATCACCGAGCTGCACACCGACCCGGACCACCCGTACCCCGACCGGCCGCTCGCCCCCGCCACCAGCTGGGACGGCCTGTTCGAGCGCCTCGACAAGCTGCTGCACGCCTACCACCGCCGGGCCTTCCGGCCGCTGCGCCGGCTCGCCGTCGCCCAGGCCTGCCGCTGGATCGTCGAACGGCAGGAGGCCGACGGCTGCTGGGGCGGCATCCAGCCGCCCGCCGTCTACTCGCTGATCGCCCTGCACCTGGAGGGCTACGAGCTGGAGCACCCGGTGATGAAGGCCGGGCTCTCCTCCTTCGACCGCTTCACCGTGCACACCGAGGACGGCATGCGCTGGATGGAGGCCTGCCAGTCCCCGGTCTGGGACACCTGCCTGGCCACCATCGCGCTGGTCGACGCCGGCGTCCCGGCCGACCACCCGGCCCTGGTCAGCGCCGTCGACTGGATGCTCGGCGAGGAGATCCGCAAGCGCGGCGACTGGTCCGTCCAGCGGCCCGCCCTGCCGGCCGGCGGCTGGGCCTTCGAGTTCGAGAACGAGACCTACCCCGACATCGACGACACCGCCGAGGTGGTGCTGGCGCTGCGCCGGGTCGCCCACCCCGACCAGGCCAAGGTCGACGCGGCGGTGGACCGGGGCGTGCTGTGGAACCTCGGCATGCAGTCCAAGAACGGCGCCTGGGGCGCCTTCGACGTCGACAACACCAGCCTGCTGCCGAACAAGCTGCCGTTCTGCGACTTCGGCGAGGTGGTCGACCCGCCGTCCGCGGACGTCACCGCCCACGTGGTGGAGATGCTCGCCGAGACCGGCCGGGCCCGGGACCCGCGCACCCGCCGCGGCATCGAGTGGCTGCTGCGCGACCAGGAGGCGGACGGCTCCTGGTTCGGCCGCTGGGGCACCAACTACATCTACGGCACCGGCTCGGTGCTGCCCGCCCTGGCCGCGGCCGGCGTCCCGGACGAGCACCCGGCGATCCGCCGGGCGGTGCGCTGGCTGGAGGACCGGCAGAACACCGACGGCGGCTGGGGCGAGGACATGCGCTCCTACGACGACCCGGCGCGCTGGGCCGGGCGCGGCGACTCCACCGCCTCGCAGACCGCGTGGGCGCTGATGGCGCTGCTCGCGGCGGGCGAGGGCCCGGAGGGCCGCTCCAACCCGGCGGTGGAGCGCGGGGTCGAGTGGCTGGTGCGCACCCAGCTGCCCGAGGGCACCTGGGACGAGCCGCAGTTCACCGGGACCGGCTTCCCGTGGGACTTCTCCATCAACTACCACCTGTACCGGCTGGTCTTCCCGGTCACCGCGCTCGGCCGCTACCTCAACGGCGGCCCCGGGATGGTGCGGCCGGGCGGCACGCCGTCGATCGGGGCGAACCGGTGACCACCGCCCCGCTGCTGGTGCTCTGCGCGCTGGGCCCCGAGGTGTGGGCCCTGCGCGGCGGCGACTGGCGCGGCTCGGCCGGCGGACCCCCGGTGCTGGTGCGCACCGGGGTCGGCCGACGGCGCGCCGGGACGGCCGTACGGCGCCTGCTCGGCTCCGCCCCGGGCGGCTACGGCGCGGTCGTGGTGGCCGGATTCGGCGCCGCGGTCGGGCCGGGAGTGGCGCCGGGCGAGGTGGTGGCCGCGGACGGCGTGCGCGACGCCGAGGGCCACCTCTACCCGGTCGACTCCGGGCCGGAGCTGGCCCGGGCGCTCAAGGAACACGGCCTGACCGCGCACACCGGGGTGCACCACACCGCCGACCACGTGGTGCGCGGCATCGAGCGGCGCGCCCTGCACCTCCAGGGGGCGCTGGCCGTCGACATGGAGGCCGCCGCCGTGCTGGCCGCACTGCGGGAGGTGCGCCCGGCGCTGCCGGTGGCCGTGCTGCGGGTGGTGGTGGACACCCCCGAGCACGAGCTGCTGCGGCCGGGCACGCTCCCGGCCGGGGTGCGCGCCTGGCGGACCCTGCGGGCGGCGGTACCCGCCCTGGTCGACTGGTACCGGCAGGAGCTCGACACCCGCTCCGCAGTCCTGAACCACCCCACATCCTCGACGCTCCCCCAGGAGGCGAGCTAGCCATGGCCATGCCGTTGCGCCAGACCGTGCGGGTCGGCACCTACCTGATGCAGCAGAAGCTGCTCAAGCGACGGGACAAGTTCCCGCTGATCGTCGAGCTCGAACCGCTGTTCGCCTGCAACCTCGCCTGCGAGGGCTGCGGCAAGATCCAGCACCCGGCGGGTGTGCTCAAGCAGCGGATGCCGGTCGCCCAGGCGGTCGGCGCGGTCCTGGAGTCGGGTGCCCCGATGGTCTCGATCGCCGGCGGTGAGCCGCTGATGCACCCGCAGATCGACGAGATCGTCCGACAGCTGGTGGAGCGCCGCAAGTACGTCTTCCTCTGCACCAACGCGCTGCTGATGCGCAAGAAGATGGACAAGTTCAAGCCCTCGCCGTACTTCACCTTCGCCGTGCACATCGACGGCCTGCGCGAGCGGCACGACGAGTCGGTGGCCAAGGAGGGCACCTTTGACGAGGCGGTGGCGGCGATCAAGGAGGCCAAGCGGCGCGGCTTCCGGGTCACCACCAACAGCACCTTCTTCAACACCGACACCCCGCAGACCGTCATCGACGTCCTGGACTTCCTGAACGACGAGCTCAAGGTCGACGAGATGATGATCTCCCCGGCCTACGCCTACGAGAAGGCCCCCGACCAGGAGCACTTCCTCGGCGTCGAGCAGACCCGGGAGCTCTTCCGAAAGGCCTTCGCCGGGGGCAACCGGAAGCGGTGGCGCCTCAACCACAGCCCGCTCTTCCTGGACTTCCTGGAGGGCAAGGCCGACTTCGAGTGCACCCCCTGGGGCATCCCCAACTACTCGCTGTTCGGCTGGCAGCGGCCCTGCTACCTGATGGCCGACGGCTACGTGCCCACCTACCGCGAGCTGGTCGAGAAGACCGACTGGAGCAAGTACGGGCGCGGCAAGGACCCGCGCTGCGAGAACTGCATGGCCCACTGCGGCTACGAGCCGACCGCCGTCCTGGCCACCATGGGCTCGCTCCAGCAGTCGCTGCGCGCCATCACCGAGACCGTCAGCTCCAACCGGGGGCGCTGAGCCCGGGCCGGGCCGCCCGGTACCGCAGCCGTCCCGCGTCCTGAGCTCCCGTCCGGCCCGGGCCGTCGTGCCCGGGCCGGCCCCGCCCCGGTGGGCGGAGGCACCACCGCACCGCTCCGAGTCGTGAGGTGTACCCATGTCACTGCTCTCCCGCGTCACGTCCCCGGCCGAGCTGCGCAAGCTCCCGGCCGCCGAACTGCCGCTGCTCGCCGACGAGATCCGCGACTTCCTGATCGACGCCGTCACCCGCACCGGCGGCCACCTCGGGCCCAACCTCGGCGTGGTGGAGCTGACCATCGCGCTGCACCGGGTCTTCGACTCGCCGTACGACCGGATCGTCTTCGACACCGGCCACCAGAGCTACGTCCACAAGCTGCTCACCGGCCGCCAGGACTTCTCCAGGCTGCGGATGAAGGGCGGCCTGTCCGGCTACCCCTCCCGGGCCGAGTCCGAGCACGACCTGGTGGAGAACTCGCACGCCTCCACCGCGCTCTCCTACGCCGACGGGCTCGCCAAGGCCAGCCAGCTGCTCGGCCAGTACGACCGGCACACCGTCGCGGTGATCGGCGACGGCGCGCTCACCGGCGGACTCGCCTGGGAGGCGCTGAACAACATCGCCGAGGCCCGCGACCGGCCGCTGGTCATCGTCGTCAACGACAACGAGCGCTCCTACGCCAGGACCGTCGGCGGACTGGCCCACCACCTGGCCACCCTGCGCACCACCCAGGGCTACGAGCGCTTCCTCGCGCTCGGCAAGGAGGCGCTGCAGCGCACCCCGCTGGTCGGCCAGCCGATCTTCGACGCGCTGCACGGCGCCAAGAAGGGCTTCAAGGACGCCTTCGCCCCGCAGGGCATGTTCGAGGACCTCGGGCTCAAGTACCTGGGCCCGATCGACGGCCACGACCTGGGCGCGGTCGAGCAGGCGCTGCGGCAGGCCCGGAACTTCGGCGGCCCGGTGATCGTGCACTGCCTGACCGTCAAGGGACGCGGCTACCGCCCCGCCGAACAGGACGAGGCGGACCGCTTCCACGCCGTCAACCCGATCGACCCGTACACCTGCCTGCCGATCTCGCCCAGCGCCGGGGTCTCCTGGACCTCGGTGTTCGGGGAGGAGCTGCTCGCGCTCGGCGCCGAGCGGCCCGACCTGGTGGCGATCACCGCGGCGATGCTCCAGCCGGTCGGGCTGGCGCCGTTCGCCAAGGCGTACCCGGACCGGACCTTCGACGTCGGGATCGCCGAGCAGCACGCCGTCACCAGCGCGGCGGGCCTGGCCACCGGCGGGCTGCACCCGGTGGTGGCGGTCTACGCGACCTTCCTGAACCGGGCCTTCGACCAGGTCCTGATGGACGTCGCGCTGCACCGGCTGGGCGTCACCTTCGTGCTCGACCGCTCCGGGGTCACCGGTTCGGACGGCGCCTCGCACAACGGCATGTGGGACCTGTCCGTGCTCCAGGTCGTCCCCGGGCTGCGGCTCGCCGCGCCGCGCGACGCCGAGCAGCTGCGGGCCCAGCTGCGGGAGGCCGTCGAGGTCGAGGACGCGCCGACCGTGGTCCGCTTCCCCAAGGGCAACGTCGGGCCGGTCGTCGAGGCGGTCGAACGGATCGGCGGGACGGACGTGCTGCTGCGCACCGGACCGGCGCCGGAGATCCTGCTGGTGGCCGTCGGGGTCACCGCCGCCGCCTGCCTGGACGCCGCCCGGCTGCTGCTCGCCGAGGGCTTCACCGCGACCGTGGTCGACCCGCGCTGGGTCAAACCGGTCGATCCGGCCCTGGCCCGGCTCGCCGCCGCCCACCGGCTGGTGGTCACCGTCGAGGACGGCGGCCGCACCGGCGGCGTCGGTTCGGCCGTCGCCCAGGCGCTGCGCGACGCCGACGTGGACGTCCCGGTGCGGGTGCTCGGCCTGCCGCAGGAGTTCCTCGGCCACGCCGCCCGCGGCGAGATCCTGGAGGAGACCGGCCTGACCGGCACCGGGGTCGCGGCCCAGACCGCCGTCTTCGCCAAGAACCTGCTACCGACCCGAGGAGCGAACCCGCGCCATGCCGGCTGACCCCGACCGCCCCGCCTTCGACCTCGCCGCCCTCCTCGCCGAACGCGGCGGTGAGCGGTACGAGCTGCACAGCCGCCACCTCAACCCGCAGCTGCCGCGGATGCTCCGCACCATCGGCTTCGACAAGTACTACGAGCGGGCGCAGGGCCAGTACTTCTACGACGCCGAGGGCAACGAGTACCTCGACATGCTGGCCGGCTTCGGCATCTTCGCGCTCGGCCGGCACCACCCGGTGGTGCGGTCGGCGGTCCGGCAGGTGATGGACCTGGACCTGCCGGACCTGGTCCGCTTCGACTGCTCGCCGCTGCCCGGGCTGCTGGCCGAGCGGCTGCTCTCGTACGCGCCCGGACTGGACCGGGTGTTCTTCGGCAACAGCGGCACCGAGGCGGTGGAGACCGCGTTGAAGTTCGCCCGGTACGCCACCGGCCGCCGGCGCGTCCTCTACGCCGACCACGCCTTCCACGGGCTGACCACCGGCTCGCTGTCCGTCAACGGGGAGAGCGGCTTCCGCAAGGGCTTCGAACCGTTGCTGCCGGACACCGCCATCCCGCTCGGCGACATCGGGGCGCTGGCCAAGGAGTTGAAGCGCGGGGACGTCGCCGCGCTGATCGTCGAGCCGATCCAGGGCAAGGGCGTCCAGGCGCCGCCGCCCGGCTGGCTGCGGGCGGCCCAGGCGCTGCTGCACGAGCACAAGGCGCTGCTGATCTGCGACGAGGTGCAGACCGGGATCGGCCGCACCGGCGCGTTCTTCGCCTACCAGCACGAGGAGGGCGTGCTGCCGGACCTGGTGTGCGCGGCCAAGGCGCTCTCCGGCGGGTACGTGCCGGTCGGGGCCACGCTCGGCAAGAGCTGGATCTTCGAGAAGGTGTACTCCTCGATGGACCGGGTGCTGGTGCACTCGGCCAGCTTCGGGTCCAACGCCCAGGCGATGGCGGCCGGGCTGGCGACCCTGGAGGTGATGCGCGAGGAGAAGGTGGTGGAGAACGCCCGGCAGGTCGGCGACCGCTTCCGCGAGCGGCTGACGGCCCTGATCGACCGGTACGAGCTGCTCGCCGAGGTGCGCGGTCGCGGGCTGATGATCGGCATCGAGTTCGGCCGGCCCAGGTCGTTGAAGCTGCGCACCGGTTGGACGGCCCTCCAGGCCGCGCGCAAGGGGCTGTTCGCGCAGATGGTGGTCGTCCCGCTGCTGCAGCGGCACCGGATCCTGACCCAGGTGTCCGGGGACCACCTGGAAGTGATCAAGCTGATCCCGCCGCTGATCATCACCGACCGGGACGTGGACCGGTTCGTCGACGCGTTCACCGAGATCATGGACGAGGCCCACCGGGGCAACGGCCTGATGTGGGACTTCGGCCGGACGCTGGTGAAGCAGGCGGTCGGCAACCGGTAGGGCCGCTCTTCCCGCTCCCGCCCGCGGCTCGGAGCGGGAAGTCGGCCCGGCCGGCTTCCCACTCCGTGGGAGACACCGCGTCAGAGCTCGGTCCGGCGGCGCCGGACGACCACCACGAGATCGACGACGGCGAACAGGGTGAGCAGCCCGAGGGCGACGGCGAAGCCGGTCAGGGTGCCCCGGCCGGGGGCGCCGTCCACCGGGGAGGAGGCCGCCCAGTACGCGAAGCCGGCCGTCCCCAGGGCGAACAGCGGGGTGAAGGTCAGCGACAGCAGGTAGCGGAGCTTGAGGTCGCTGCGGGCGGTGGCCGGCTCGGTGCCGCTGCGCCACCGCCGCGGCGTCGTGGCACGCATGCGCGTTCACCTCCGGGCCGCGCGGGTGGGGGCTACGATTCCAGCGTACGTCCGAGGGGGAGAGCCGGGGAGGCGCTGTGACGGGTGCGGACGCCGTGGGGGCGGGCACGACGGGGGAGGACGCCGAGGGCTACGCGGGGCTGCGGATCGAGCGGGCCCGGGAGCTGGCCCGGCGGCACGGCTGGGCCTCGGTCCGGGTGCTGGAACCGGGGCAGCTGATGACCATGGAGTACCGGGAGGGGCGGCTGAACCTCGCGGTGCGGGACGGTGTGGTGGAGCGCAGCTGGGAGGGGTAGCGCCCGCTCGCGGCGGCGGCGTCGTCGGTGGTGGCGGCAGGGTTCAGCGTGCGAACCGGCGGTGCAGCCGTTGTTCGGCCACCGCGAGCAGCGGCTCCAGCAGGGGCAGGGAGAGCAGCACCAGCAGCCCGGCGGCCCAGCCGGCCAGCACGTCGGAGACCCAGTGGGTGCCCAGGTAGACGGTGGTCAGGCCGATCGAGCAGGCGGTGGCGGCGGCGATCAGCGCGCCGGTGCGCTGCCAGCGGACCGCGAGGTAGGCCAGCACGCCCCAGGTCACCACGGCGTTGGCGGTGTGGCCGGAGGGGAAGATGGTGCCGCCGGAGAACAGCTCGGGGGAGCCGACGTACTGGGCGTAGTGCGGTCCGAGCCGGCCGGTGAGGATCTTGACGGCGCCGACCGTGATGTTGAGGAGCAGCAGGGCGACGCCCATCACCAGCAGCGGGCGCAGCCGCCCGAGGCGGTGGGCGCGCCAGAGCAGCCAGGCGAACGCGGCGATGGCGCTGGGTCCGCGCTGCCCGGCGATCACCCAGGTGTCGAGCAGCGGCTCCAGGCTGGGCCACCGCTCGTACGGGCGGAGCAGGCGCACCGACCAGTCGAGGTCGACCAGGTCGGTGTTGAGCAGGACGCCGGCCAGGACGAGCAGGTAGGCGGCGAGGGTGGCGGCGAACAGGGCGGCCCGGCGGCGGCTCATCGGTGGCCAGCCGGGCTCGCCGCGGTCGGGGCGGGGGAGCTCCCGGCGGTCGGCGGTGCGGCGATCCGGCCCCTGTCGCGGAATGCGAGCGGCGGTACTTCTGGATTGCACGGGGTGACCATACCCATCTGGGCGAGGCCATTCCTGAGGGAATTGTCATTTTCCCGGGAAATCGACAATTGGGGCTGCCCCGGGCGACCCGGGGAGTGATTTCCGCTATTCCTGGATCGAATGCCCGTGTGGTCTTCGAATGATTCTGCAAAAGCCCCGGTAAAGAAAACGGAGTGGGCGGCCGGTTCGACCGGCTTCCCACTCCGTGGTAACCCTGTGTAGGTTCAGTGCTCAGTCGAGGGGGCCACCCGCGACGTAGATCACCTGGCCGGAGACGAAGCCGGCGGCCTCGCCGGCGAGGAAGGAGATGGTGTTGGCGACGTCCTCGGGCTCTCCGACGCGCTGGACCGGGATCTGGGAGGCCGCGGCCCGCTTGAAGTCCTCGAAGTCCATGCCGACCCGGGCGGCGGTGGCCGCCGTCATGTCCGTGGCGATGAAGCCGGGGGCCACCGCGTTGGCCGTGATGCCGAACTTGCCCAGCTCGATGGCCAAAGTCTTGGTGAAGCCCTGGAGGCCAGCCTTGGCGGTCGAGTAGTTGGCCTGGCCGCGGTTGCCCTGGGCGGAGGAGGAGGACAGGTTGACGATGCGGCCGAAGCCGGCGTCCACCATGTGCTTCTGCACCGCGCGGGTCATCAGGAAGGCGCCGCGGAGGTGGACGTTCATGACCGTGTCCCAGTCGGACTCGGACATCTTGAAGAGCAGGTTGTCGCGGAGCACCCCCGCGTTGTTGACCAGCACGACGGGGGCGCCGAGCTCGGCGGCCACGCGGTCGACGGCGGCCTGGACCTGCTCGGCGTCCGCGACGTCGGCGCCGACGGCCAGCGCGCGCCCGCCGGCGGCGGTGATCCGGTCGACGGTGTCCTTGCCGGCGGCCTCGTCCAGGTCCAGGACGGCCACCGCGTAGCCGTCGGCGGCCAGTCGGACGGCCGTGGCGGCGCCGAGGCCGCGGGCGGCGCCGGTGACGACCGCCACCCGGGTGGCGGTGCTCTGCTCGGTCATGCTCGCTCTCGTCTCTCTCGGGGTGCCTCCGGGGAGTGGCCCCGGGGAGGGTGCCCATACCCTACCGGCGGGTAGGGGAGGCGGCCAGGGTGGAGAGGCGCAGGTGACGGTCGGTAAGGACCGACCGGTCGGCTTTCTGCTGAGAACGGGTTACTGCAAGGGTGTGGCAGCGCGTAAATATGCCAATGTTGCCGAACCTGCGTCTACTATCCGCCCCTGCCTGCCAGCAAGGGCCTGCCGTTTGTATAGTGTCCGCCAGCAGCCACCGGCTGCACGGCTGGAGCGCCCTCCCTCATAGCTGGACGCCCACTCGCCGTTACTGCCCCACCCGGGTGTCCCACACACACCGGGTGTGACATCGGGACGGATACATGGTGCTGGGGGAGATCCCGACAACCCGCGTGTCCGCGCGACTGCAGCAGTCGCCCGGACACCTCATTCGCGTTGCACAGCAGGTTCACACCCGTCTGTGGTCCGAGCACGTCGGAGCCGATCTCACGGCTCCGCAGTTCGCGGTCCTGCTGGTCCTCGCCCTCGAACCGGGGGCGGACCAGCGGACCGTCGGCGAGCGAGCCTCGCTGGACAAGGCCACGATGGCGGAGATGGTCGCGCGGCTGGTCCGCCGCGGCCTCGTGCTGCGACGGCGCGACCCGGCCGACGGCCGGCGCAAACTGCTCGCCCTCTCGCAGAGCGGTGCCCAGGCGGTGCGCGAGGCCACCGGTGGTGTGGTCCGCGTCCAGCGGGTGCTGTTCGAGCCGCTCACGCCGGACGAGCAGGTCGAAATCGTCCGGGTGATGGCCAAGATAGCCAGGCTGGAACCCGCGGCCGTGGCCGTCTTCACCGACGCGCGGCCGATACTGGACGCCCAGCGGGCGATCGGCTACCTGATCAGGGTCGGCCAGCAGGTGCACACCAAGCTCTGGTCGGAGCACGTCGGCGCGGACCTGACGGCCCCGCAGTACGCCGTGCTGGACGCGCTGGAGCTGGAGCCGGGCGCGGACCAGCGCACGGTCGGCGAGCTGGCCTCGCTGGACAAGGCCACGATGGCCGAGATGGTCAGCCGGCTGGTGCGCCGCGGTCTGGTGCAGCGCCGGCGCGACCCCTCGGACGGGCGGCGCAACCTGCTCTCGCTCTCACCGGCGGGTCAGGACCTGCTGCACCGCTCGGCCGCCGGAGTGGCCGAAGTCCAGCGCTTGCTGCTCGCTTCGCTCGCGGAGGAGGAGCACGCGACGGCGCTCGCGCTCATCGCCAAGGCGGCCAGGCTCTAGCCCAAGCTTTGGTAACAACAGCCAAAACGATTCACCAAGTCTCCTGAGGCCCACGGCCGTCGGTAGCGACCGATGGTCGGGGTCGGTGAATCCGGGCACGCCGAAGTACCGCTCGTCCCTCTCCGGAATGAGCGGTACTTCGATATGACCGACAGTCAGGATCGCTGTCGTCGTTGTCGGGGGCGCCGGGCCTGGTCGGCCGGCGCCCCCGCGGCGCCCGTCAGTTCCAGTCGAACCCCTGCGGGTCCGGGCCGATCCGCTTGCCGGTGGCCACGCCCGCGATCGCCGCGAGGTCCTCGGCGTCCAGCTCGAAGCCGGTGACGTCCAGGTTCTCCCGGATGCGGGACGGGGTGACCGACTTCGGGATGGCGATCACGCCGCTCTGCAGGTGCCAGCGGAGCACCACCTGGGCGACCGTGCGGCCGTGCTTCCCGGCGATCTCCACCAGCGCCGGCTCGGCCAGCAGCTCCCCGCCCTGGCCCAGCGGGCTCCACGCCTCGGTGGCGATGCCGTGCTCGGCGTGGAAGGCGCGCAGCTCCTCCTGCGGGAAGTACGGGTGCAGCTCGACCTGGTTCAGCACCGGGACGACCGAGGCCTCGTCGAGCAGGCGGGTCAGCTGCTCCTGGCCGAAGTTGGAGACGCCGATCGACTTGACCCGGCCGCCCTCCTTCAACTGCTCCAGGGCCTTCCAGACGTTCAGGAAGGTGCCGTGCATCGGGCGCGGCCAGTGGATCAGGTACAGGTCGAGGTAGTCGAGCCCGAGCTTGTCCAGCGAGGCGTCGAACTCGCGCAGCACCGCGTCGCGGCCCTGCTCGCCCGACCAGTCGCGGGTGCCCGAGTTCCACAGCTTGGTGGTGACGTAGAGGTCCTCGCGGGCCAGGCCGCCCGCCAGTGCCTCGGTGACGGCCGCGCCGGTGCCGGCCTCGTTCTCGTAGATCGCCGCGGTGTCGATCGAGCGGTAGCCCGCCGCGATCGCCTCGCGCACGGCGGGGGTCGCCCGGGCGTCCTCGACCTGCCACACGCCGAAGCCGAGCTGGGGGATCTGAGCGCCGTCGTTCAGGGTGACGCTGGGGATGTTGCTCACGGGAAGGGGTGCCTTCCTGGTCGTCCGTTGTTTCCAGAGGGGGCAACCGGTGCCCCGGCACGATTGTTCCCGCCGTTCGGGCGAATCTTTGGGGAAGCTTTACGACGGCGTGGCGTGCGCCGGGCCCGTGCCACGGGGGTGCGCGCCAGGGCGTGCGGAGGGCGTGCGGCGGGGGCGGCGGAAAACCTGTTGCGTGGATCACAGTGGGCTTGGCAGGCTCGCGGACATGACCTCCTGAGATCCGGGTCCTTCGTACCCATGCGCTGCCCGTCCGGCCGCCAGCCGCCGGACGCGCCGATGTCGCCGCGCCGTCGCGCCGCGCCTCCGGGTGTCCGTTCCCGCGCGACCGCGGGCCGCCCGTGCCTCCCGCACCTCCCGTACTCCCGCGCCCCGCGCACGTCTTGCACACCTCGCACCATCCGCACCCCTCGCACCCCTCGCATCGGAGTGTCATGCCGCTCACCCCACTGCCGCTGGCCGACCCCGGCAGTCCCGACCTCTCCTCGCCCCTGGCCTTCCTGCGCTGGCTGCAGCGCGCCCAGCGGCGCGGTCAGGTCCGTGCCACCTGCTGGGCGCTGATCGAGATGGGCGCCCAGGCCGCCCTGCCGGTGCCGCTCGGGCGCGGCGTCCAGGCCGCCGTCGACGGTGACGCCGGCGGGATCTGGCGGGCCGGCGCGCTGGCCCTGCTGCTGGCCGCCACCGCCTCGGTCGGCACCGTGCTGCTGCACCGGCAGGCGGTCTGGAACTGGATCCACGCCGCCTGCCACGTGCGGCAGTTGGTCGCCGGGCAGGCCTCGCACCTGGGTGCCGGGCTGTCCCGGCGGATCGCCACCGGCGAGGTGGTCGCGGTCGGCAGCGGGGACGTCGAGCGGATCGGCTGGTACGTCGAACTGGTCGCCCGGGTCCGGGCCGCGGTGATCGTCTGGCTGGCCGTCAGCGCGGTGGTGCTGGTGGTCGAACCGGTGCTCGGGATCGGGGTGCTGCTCGGCGTCCCGGTGCTGGCGGCCTCGGTGTGGCCGCTGATCGGGCCGTTCGAGCGGCGCTACACCGAGCAGCGCGAGCTCGGCGGCAAGGCGACCGAGCTGGCCGCCGACACGGTGGCCGGGCTGCGGGTGCTGCGCGGCATCGGCGGCGAGGACCTCTTCCTGGAGCGGTACCGGGCGGCCTCCCAGAAGGTCCGGGCGGCGGCCGTCCGCTCGGCCCGGCTGTGGTCGCTGATGCAGGCCCAACAGGTGCTGCTGCCCGGGCTGTTCGTGGTCGGGGTCACGTGGTACGGCGCCCGGCTGGCGGCCTCCGGCGAGCTCGGCGTGGGCACCCTGATCGGGGTGTACGGCGCGACCGCCTTCCTGGCCGCACCGCTGCGGATCCTGGGCGAGGCGGCGCACGCCTGGAGCGTCGCCCGGGTCTCCGCCGGGCGGGCCGTGCGGGTGCTCTCGCTCAGCCGGACCAGTGGCGGGGCCGACGGCGTGCTGACCGGTCCGGGCCGGTCCGACCTGCACGACCCCACCACCGGGCTGACCGTCCGGGCCGGCGAGCTGACCGCGGTGGTCTGCGGGGACCCGGACTTCGCCGGGGCGCTCGCCGAGCGGCTCGGCGGCCACGTCCCGCTGGCCGAGGGCGAGCGGGCCCTGCCCTCGGTGCGGCTCGGCGGCACCGAGCTGGACACCGTGCCGCTGGCCGAGGCCCGGGCGGCGGTGCTGGTCCACGACAAGGAGCCGGTGCTGCTCTCCGGCACGCTGGCCGAACTGCTGGACGTGCCCTCCTCCGGCCGGGTCCCGGTCGCGGACGCGCTCGCCGCGGCCCGCTCCGAGGACGTGCTGGAGGCGCTGGTGGACGGCTCGCCGGACTGCGAGGGCGACCCGATGCGGGCCCGGATCACCGAACGCGGGCGCTCGCTCTCCGGCGGGCAGCGCCAGCGGCTCGCCCTGGCCCGCGCGCTGCTGGCCGACCCGCCCGTCCTGGTGCTGGATGAGCCCACCAGCGCGGTGGACGCCCACACCGAGTCCCGGATCGCCGCCGGCCTGCGGGACACCCGGGCCGGGCGCACCACCGTGGTGTTCGCCACCAGTCCGCTGCTGCTCGACCGGGCCGACCGGGTGGTGCTGCTGCGGGAGGGGCGGGTGGTGGCGGCCGGGCGGCACCGCGAACTGATGCGCACCGAGCCGGCCTACCGGGCCGTGGTCACCCGGGACGAGGAGGCCGCGCAGGTATGAGCACCGCCGTCAACCGTCCCATCCCGTACGCGAGGAGTACGTCATGAAGCCCCCCGTCCACCAGGAGCAGGGGCCGGTCACCACCCTGCCGGTCGGCTCCCCGGCCGCCGTGCGCGGCTACCTGGGGGTGCTGGCCCGGCGGCACCGGGGCGGGTTCGCCACGGTGGTGTCGCTGCACTCGGTGGCCACCCTGGCCGGGCTGGTCGGGCCCTGGGTGCTCGGCAACCTGGTCGAGTCGCTGGCCACCGGTACCGCCGGGGCCACCATCGCGGTGGCGGTCGGCTGGTACCTGCTGGCGCTGGTCGTGCAGTCCGCGTTCACCGGCTGGTCGCGGCTGCGCGGTGCGGTGCTCGGCGAGCGGGTGCTGGCCGACCTGCGCGAGGACTTCCTGGTCCGCTCCGTCGCGCTGCCGACCGGCGTGCTGGAACGCGCCGGCACCGGGGACCTGGTCTCCCGCGGCACCACCGACATCGACCGGCTGGACAAGTCGGTGCGCGAGGCGGTGCCCGAACTCGCCGTCGCGGTGGTGTCCCTGCTGCTGGTGCTCGGCGCCCTGCTGGTCACCTCGCCGCTGCTCGCGCTGACCTCGCTGGTCGGGCTGCCGCTGCTGCTGGCCAGCTCTCGCTGGTACTTCCGGCGCGCCCCGCAGTCCTACCGCAACGAGGCGGCCGGGTACGCGGCGGTCAGCAACGTGCTGGCCGAGACGGTGGACGCCGGGCGGACGGTCGAGACACTGCGCCTGGGCGAGCAGCGGGTCCGGCTGACGGACCGCAAGCTGCGCGAGTGGCTGGCCTGGGAGCGCTACACCCTGTGGCTGCGCTCGGTCTGGTTCCCGACCATCGACGCCGTCTACACCTCGGCGGTGCTGGCCACCCTGGTGGTCGGCGGGCTGCTCACCCTCCGGGGTTGGCTCACCGTCGGCCAGTTGACCACCGGCGTGCTGTACGCGCAGATGCTCACCGGCCCGGTCGACCTGATCCTGCGCTGGTACGACGAACTGCAGATCGGGCAGGCCTCGTTGGCCCGGCTGGTCGGCGTGCACGAGGTGCCGGAGCACCAGGGCGACGAGTCGGCCCGCCCGGAGGGCCGCCGGGTCGAGGCCCGGGACGTCCGCTTCGGCTACCGCGAGGGCGCGGACGTGCTGCACGGGATCAGCCTGGACGTCGCCCCGGGCAGCCGGGTCGCGCTGGTCGGCCCGTCCGGGGCGGGCAAGTCCACCCTCGGGCGGCTGCTGGCCGGGATCTACGCGCCCGGCCGCGGCAGTGTCACCCTCGGCGGGGCGGCGCTGTCCCGGATGCCCGCGGAGCGGGTGCGGGCGGAGGTCGCCCTGGTCAACCAGGAGCACCACGTGTTCGTCGGCACCCTGCGGGACAACCTGCGGCTCGCCGCGCCCGAGGCGGACGACACCGGACTGCGGGCCGCGCTGGACGCGGTGGACGCCGGGGCCTGGGTGGACGCCCTCCCGGACGGCCTGGACACCGAGGTCGGCTCCGGCGGCACCGCGCTGACCGCGCCGCAGGCGCAGCAGCTCGCCCTGGCCCGGCTGGTGCTGGCGGATCCGCACACCCTGGTGCTGGACGAGGCCACCTCGCTGCTGGACCCGCGGGCCGCCCGGCACCTGGAGCGGTCGCTGTCCCGGGTGCTGGAGGGCCGTACGGTCATCGCGATCGCCCACCGGCTGCACACCGCGCACGACGCGGACGTGATCGCGGTGGTCGAGGGCGGGCGGATCAGCGAGTACGGCAGCCACCCGGAGCTGGTCGCGGCCGGCGGCCCGTACGCGGCGCTCTGGCGCTCCTGGCGGGACGAGCGCCAGCGGTAGGCGCGGGCGGGGGAGAGTGACGCGGGTTCGAAACCCGCTCGGGGCCGGATTGCCCCGTGCGGGTTACTCCCTCGCCGGTAAGGGCGCGTAACCGGGCAAATCGTCAGCCCGGACAGCAGACTGCTCCGGTGACCAAGACTTCAGACGGCTCGTCCCGGCCTCAGCGCAGCGAGATCGGCGGGATCCCCACGCGGTACATCGGGATCGGCGTCATCGTGATCCTCGCGGTGTGGTTCCTGTTCGCCAACCTCGACAAGGTCAAGATCCAGTTCTGGGTGTTCACCGTGACCGCGCCGCTCTGGATCGCGCTGCTGGCGACGCTGCTCGCCGGCGGGGTGCTTGGCTGGCTGTTGAAGGGACGGCGCGGCCGGTGAGCACCGCCCCCGAACCGGCCCCGACCGGTTCCCCGGCCTTCACCCCGCTGATCGAGCTGCGCGGGGTCAACAAGCACTTCGGCGAGCTGCACGTGCTGCAGGACATCGAGCTGACGGTCGGTCGCGGCGAGGTCGTCGTGGTGATCGGACCGTCCGGCTCCGGGAAGTCCACGCTCTGCCGGGCGATCAACCGGCTGGAGCCGATCGAACGCGGCACCATCCTGATCGACGGGCAGCCCCTGCCCGCGGAGGGCAAGGGGCTGGCCCGGCTGCGCGCCGAGGTCGGCATGGTGTTCCAGTCCTTCAACCTGTTCGCGCACAAGACCGTGCTGCAGAACGTCTCGCTCGCCCAGATCAAGGTGCGCGGCCGGGCCAAGGCCGAGGCGGAGACCAAGTCCCGGGCGCTGCTGGAGCGGGTCGGGCTGGCGTCGCAGGCCGACAAGTACCCGGCCCAGCTCTCCGGCGGACAACAGCAGCGGGTGGCGATCGCCCGGGCGCTGGCGATGGACCCCAAGGCGCTGCTGTTCGACGAGCCCACCTCGGCCCTCGACCCCGAGATGATCAACGAGGTGCTGGACGTGATGCGCCAGCTCGCCAGCGAGGGCATGACGATGGTCGTGGTCACCCACGAGATGGGTTTCGCCCGGGCGTCGGCGAACCGGGTGGTGTTCATGGCGGACGGCCGGATCGTCGAGGACCGCGCCCCGGAGGCCTTCTTCAACGCCCCCGAGAGCGAGCGCGCCCGGGACTTCCTGTCCAAGATCCTGAAGCACTGAGGGCGGCGCCGTGAACCGAAGGACGACGCCCGCCGCGCGGGTGCGCGCACGCCTGACCGCCGCGGCCCTGCTGCTCGCCGTGCTGGCGACCGGCTGCGGCAAGGCCGGCACCCCGCCCCCCAAGGGCCCCCAGCCCGGCGCGCTGCCCAGCTACCAGGTGCAGGACGCCGCCTCGATCACCGGCTCGTCGACCCTGGACGCCGCCCGCGGCCGGGGCCACCTGGTGGTCGGCGCCAAGGAGGACCAGCCGTACCTGGGCCAGAAGAACCCGGCCACCGGCGTGTACTCCGGCTTCGACATCGAGATCGCCAAGATGGTCGGCGCCTCGCTCGGCTTCCCGCCGGAGCGGATCCAGTTCAAGACCATCGCCTCGGCCAACCGCGAGACCGCGCTGCAGAACGGCCAGGTGGACTACTACGTCGGCACCTACACCATCAACGACAACCGGAAGAAGCTGGTCGGCTTCGCCGGGCCGTACTTCGTCGCGGGGCAGTCGCTGCTGGTGCGCAAGAACGACAACAGCATCCACGGTCCGCAGGACCTGAACGGCAAGAAGGTCTGCTCGGCGGCCGGCTCGACGCCGTACCAGCGCATCCAGTCGCAGTACCCCAAGGCGCACCTGATCGGCTACGACACCTACTCGGCCTGCGTGGACAACCTGATCACCGGCCAGGTCGACGCCGTCACCACGGACAACGCGATCCTGCTGGGCTACGCGGCCAAGGTCCCGGACGAGCTCAAGGTGGTGGGCCCGCTGTTCTCCACCGAGCCGTACGGGATCGGCACGCCGAAGAACGACACCGTGCTGCGCGGGGCGCTGGACGACGCGTTGGCGCACCACGAGCAGAACGGCGACTGGAAGAAGGCCTTCGACGCGACCCTCGGGCTGTCCGGGGAAGCCGCGCCCACCCCGCCGCCGATCGACCGGTACTGAGAGGGCCGCGCCGTGAAAACGCTGACCGACAACTGGTCGACCTACTGGGACGGCTTCCTCGGCACGCTCTCGCTGTTCGCGGTGAGCGCCGTGCTGTCACTGCTGCTGGGCGTGCTGATCGCGGGCTTCCGGGTCTCGCCCGTCCGGCCGCTGCGGGTGTTCGGGACGGTGTGGGTGACGCTGCTGCGCAACACGCCGCTGACCCTGCTGTTCTTCATCGTGGTGCTGGGCCTGCCCCGGTTCGACATCACGCTGCCCTTCTACACCTTCGCCGTGCTGGCGCTCGGCTGCTACACCTCGGCCTTCGTCTGCGAGGCGATGCGCTCGGGCATCAACACCGTGCCGCCCGGGCAGGGCGAGGCGGCCCGCAGCCTGGGGATGAGCTTCGGGCAGACGATGGGCCTGGTGGTGCTGCCGCAGGCGTACCGCTCGGTGGTGGCGCCGATCGGCAGCGTGATGATCGCGCTGGCGAAGAACACGGCGATCGCCGGTTCGTTCAGCGTGACCGAGCTGCTGGGCACCTACCGGACCATCAACGAGCTGGGCTACAGCATCGTCTGGACCTTCGTCTGGATCGCCGTCGGCTACCTGATCATCACCCTGGCCGTCAGTGCCGTCTTCAACCTGCTGGAACGACGAGTGGCGGTGTCCCGATGACCGTTGGAGCCTCGGCGCTGTACGACATCCCCGGCCCGAAGGCGCTGGCCCGGCACCGGCTGTACGGCGGGATCGCGCTGCTGCTGATCGCGGCGCTGATCGGCTGGATCGTCTACATGCTGTTCCACACCCACCAGTTCACCTACGCCAAGTGGGAGCCCTTCGAGTACCGGGGCGTGCAGGACCTGCTGCTGCGCGGGCTGGGCAACACCCTCCAGGCCTTCGGCTGGACGGCGCTGTTCGCGCTGCCCTTCGGCGCGCTGTTCGCGGCCGGGCGGCTGTCCGACCACCGGGTGGTGCGCTGGTTCTCCACGCTGGTGGTGGAGTTCTTCCGGGCCATGCCGCTGCTGGTGATGATCTTCTTCGTGTTCGTCGCCCTCAAGGTGCAGCCGCTCTGGGCGCTGGTGGCCGGGCTGGTGCTCTACAACGGCTCGGTGCTGGCCGAGGTGTTCCGGGCCGGCGTGCTCGCGGTGCCCAAGGGCCAGCGGGAGGCCGCGTACGCGCTGGGGATGCGCAAGACCCAGGTGATGACGTACGTGCTGGTGCCGCAGGCCAACCGGGCGATGCTGCCGGCGATCATCAGCCAGCTGGTGGTCGCGCTCAAGGACACCTCGCTCGGCTTCCTGATCACCTACGAGGAGTTCCTGCACGCGGGGAAGCTGATCGCCACCAACCTGGACTACGACCTGCCGTTCATCCCGGTGGTGATGGTGATCGCGCCGATCTACATCGGGATGTGCCTGCTGCTGTCCTGGCTCGCCCGCTGGGTCGAGCGGCGCAGCCGGCGCAGTCCGAGCGTGCGGGGCGGGGCACCGGTGGCCAAGGCGGGGGTGGCGATGGGGCTGCCGCCGTCGGCCCGGTGAGGACCCGGGCGGCCGCACCGGTGGGACGGGCGGTTCGGGACTGAACCATAGGTGCCGAAGGGGTCGAGGCCTGGACCTCCAAATTCCTCTTATGATTGCGGAGGCAGGCGGCAGACGACCGGGCGGAGGGGCCATGGAGCCGGTGTTCGACTCGCGGCACATCAGGACGTTCCACGAAGTCGTCCGGGCCGGTTCCTACTCGGCCGCGGCCCGGGAACTCGGCTACACCCAGCCCGCGATCACCCAGCAGATGAAGGCGCTCGAACGCACCGTCGGCGTCCCGCTGTTCACCCGCGCCGGGCGCGGCCTGCGGCTCACCGAGGCCGGCGAGGCGCTCTCCCGGCACGCCGAGCTGATCCTCGGCAGCCTCTCCGCGGCCCAGCAGCAACTCGCCGCGCTCGCCCGGCTGCGCGCCGGGCGGGTCCGGGTCTGCGCGTTCCCCAGCGCCAACGCCACCCTGATACCCGAGGCGATGGCCCGGCTGCTCGCCGAGCACCCCGGCGTCCGGGTCGAGCTGCTGGAGGCCGAGCCGCCGGACTCCGTCCAGCGGCTGCTGCGCGGGGAGTGCGACATCGCGCTGGCCTTCCGCTACCCCGGCCAGGCCACCGAGCTGCCGGACGGACTGGACGAGATCCCGCTGATGGAGGACCTGCTCACGGTGCTGCTGCCGGTCGGGCACCCGCTCGGCCGCCGGCACGCCGTCCGGCTGGCCGACCTCGACGGCGAGCGCTGGATCGCCGGCTGCCCGCGCTGCCGGGCCAACCTGCTGCACGTCTGCGCGGAGGAGGGCTTCGCGCCCGACATCGTGTTCTCCACCGACGACAACCTGGCGGTGCAGAGCCTGGTCGCCGCCGGGGTGGGGATCGCGCTGATGCCCGCGCTGGTGCTCTCCTTCATGTGCCACCGCAAGGTCACCGGGCGCGCCGTCGAGCCGCACCTGCGGCGGCAGGTGAGCGCGTACGTGCTGCGCGAGCACCGGCGGATCCCGGCCACCGGGCTGGTGCTGGACCACCTGCGGCAGGCGGCGGCGAGCCGGGTCGGCTGCTGACCGGGCGCCGCGGGCGCCGGCGGGCTGGGGTAATCCATAAGCATGAGTAGGGGTGATGCTTAGAAACCCTCGTTGGACGTGATAGGTCGGGTGGCCCGAACCTGCTGGCATGACACCCCCAGCCACGGTCGGCAGCGACCGGCTCACCGAGCGGATGACCGCACTGGTCAGCGAGATCCGCGCCGTCGTGGACCGCGGACTGCCCCCCGAACTCACCGCGTACCTGGTCGGCGAACGCCTCGCCCCCCACCTGCTCGCCGCCCCCGACGGCCCCGACGCGCTGCTCACCCCCGCCCAGTGCGAGGGCGACCCGCAGCGCTACCGCCAGCACGTCGTGCACGCCGAGGCCGACGGCAGCTTCTCCGTCGTCGCCCTGGTCTGGCTGCCCGGCCAGCAGACCCCGATCCACGACCACGTCTCCTGGTGCGTGGCCGGCGTCCACCGGGGCCAGGAGAGCGAGACCCGCTACCGGCTGATCTCCGACGGGCGCACCTCCCGCCTGGTCGAGACCGAGCACGTGGCCGGCCCGGCCGGGACGGTCGCCGCCTTCGCCCCGCCCGGCGACATCCACCTGGTGCGCAACGCCTGCGGCACCACCGCCATCTCCATCCACGTGTACGGCGCGGACGTCTCCCGGCTCGGCACCAGCATCCGGCGGGTGTACCAGCTCCCCGCCGACCAGGAGCGGTGAGCGGCGGCGTGGCACTCACCCTCCGCGAGCGGGCCACCCGTACCCGCTCGCTCCCCCCGCTCGGCGGGGACGCCCCCGGTCTGCTGCTCGCGGCGGTCGGGGTGGCCGCCGCGATCGCCGTCCACGCGGCCGTCCCCGCCGTGCCCAAGCTCACCGCCGCCGTCGTGCTCGGCATGGCGGCGGCCCACCTGCCCGGGCTGCGCCCGGTGGTCCGCGGGGTCGCCCGGTCCGGGCTGTCGACGGCCGGGAAGCGGCTGATGCGGCTCGGGATCGTGCTGCTGGGACTCAAGCTCAGCCTGGACGACGTGCTCGGCCTCGGCTGGGCCACCGTCGCGATGGTGCTCACCGTGGTCGCCGCCACCTTCGCCGGCACGCTCTGGCTGGGCCGGCGGCTCGGGCTGCCCGGCGACCAGCCGCTGCTGGTCGCCACCGGGTACTCGATCTGCGGGGCCTCGGCGATCGGCGCGGTCAGCCAGGCCGCGGGCAGCGAGGAGGAGGACGTCGCCTCCTCGGTCGCGCTGGTCACCCTGTGCGGAACCCTGGCGATCGCCGTACTGCCCTTGCTGCAGCACCCGTTGGGGCTCGGCGAGATCGAGTTCGGGCGCTGGGTCGGGGCGAGCGTGCACGACGTCGGGCAGGTGGTCGCCACCGCGCAGACCGGTGGCCCCGGCGCGCTGCGCGAGGCCGTGCTGGTCAAGCTGATGCGGGTGGTGCTGCTGGCGCCGCTGGTCGCGGGCGTGGCCGTGACGGTACGGCGCAACGCGCGCGCCGCGCGCCGGGCGGGCGCGGACGGTGCGGACGGTGCGGACGGTGCGGCGAAGGCCGGCCGTCGGCCGCCGATCGTGCCGCTGTTCGTGGCGGGCTTCCTGGCGATGATCGTGCTGCGGACCACCGGGGTGCTGCCCGAGCGGGCCCTCACCCTGGCCGGGGACGCGCAGGAACTGCTGCTGGCCGCCGCGCTGTTCGGGCTCGGCAGTGCGGTGCACCTGCCGACCATGGCGAAGACCGGTGGGCGGATCGCGCTGCTCGGGCTCGGGTCCTGGGTGGTGGTCGCGGGGGTGTCGTACGCGGGGGTGCTGCTCACGACCTGAGCGACCTGAGCGACCTGGGCGACCTGGGCGGTGCGGGCGCGGCAGTCGTACGCGTGTCCCGCCGCCCACCGGCCCGGTTCGATCACTCGGTCCGGTGGGCGGGACTCGGTTATCGTCGGGCGGGGATCGCCCCCCACGGGGCGAAGCACGCCGCCGAGTCCGCCGAGGAGAAAGCATGACCACCGCACTGCCCGAACGGGACGCCCACGAGGCCGTCGTCACGCTCGACCGGCGGGAGGGCCCGTACGGCGAGGTGGTGCTGCGGCAGCGCGGCCGGCACTACGAGATCATCGCCAACGGCTGCTTCCTGATGGACACCGCGGACGGGCGCTCCGAACGGCTGCTGATCCAGGCGGCCTTGGACGAACTGGACCGCACCGGCGCCGGCCCGGCCGCGCCGTCGGTGCTGATCGGCGGACTCGGGGTCGGCTTCTCCCTCGCGTACGCGGCCGCCGAACCGCGCTGGGGGCGGATCGCCGTCGTCGAGCGGGAGAGCGCGATCATCGACTGGCACCGCTCCGGCCCGCTCGGCGGCTTCTCCGACGGCGCGCTGGACGACGCGCGGGTCTCGGTGATCCACACCGACCTGCTGGAGTACCTGGCCGCCGCCGACGGCGAGCGCTACGACGCGCTGTGCCTGGACATCGACAACGGGCCGGACTGGACCGTCACCGACTCCAACGCCGGGCTCTACGGGGCGGACGGGCTCGCGGTGCTGTGGCACCGGCTGCGGCCCGGCGGGGTGCTGGCGGTGTGGAGCGCCCAGCCCTCGACGGACTTCGAGGAGGCGCTGCGGGCCGCCGGATTCTCGGACGTCGTGACCGAGGAGGTCCCGGTGAGCCGGGGCGTGCCGGACGTGGTGCACCTGGCGCGCCGGGCCGGCTGAACCCGGCGCCGCGCAGGCCGGTCGGGACCGGACGGTCGGCGGCCGGCGCTGCTAGCGTGGGCGGCCGCGACGCGAGGGCGTGTCGGGTCGAGCGGGTGGTGGTGTGGTGGAGAGCGGGTCGCCTTCGGAGCGGATCACGGCCGAGCTCCGACGTCGGATCGCGGCGGGGGAGTTGCGGCCGGGCGCCCGGGTGCCCTCGACGCGGCGGATCGTGCAGGAGTGGGGCGTGGGGATGGCCACCGCGACCAAGGTGCTGAACCGCCTGCGCGAGGAGGGCCTGGTGCGGGCCGTCCCCGGGGTGGGGACGGTGGTGGCGGCCCGGCCGGCGGCTCCGACGGCTGCGCCCGCCGGGAGTCCGGCTCCGGCCGCGGGTCCTGCCGCCGCTCCTGCCGTGACGCCGGTCGCGACCCCGGCGCCGACGGGCGGGCGGCGGCGGGCGAAGGGCGGCGAGCGGGAGCTCGGCCGGGAGCGGATCGTCGCGGTGGCGGTGCAGGTGGCCGACGCCGAGGGGCTCGCGGCGCTGTCGATGCGTCGGATCGCGACCGAGCTGGGCGTGGCGACCATGTCGCTCTACCGCCATGTGCCCGGCAAGGACGAGCTGTTGCGGCTGATGCTGGACAAGGCCTTCGGCGAACAGCCGCTCCCCGGGGCACCGGCGCCGGACTGGCGGACGGGCCTGGACGAGATCGCACGCCTGCAGTGGCGGATCTACCGGCGCCACCCGTGGCTGGCCTCCACCATGTCCTTCACCCGGCCGGTGCTGGCGCCCGACGCGGCGCTGCACACCGAGCGGTCGCTGGCGGCGCTGGCGGGGACGGGGCTGAGCCTGGCGGAGATGGCCCAGGCCTCGGTCAGCCTGGCGGCCTTCACCTGCGGGCTGGCGGTCCACTTCGAGCGGGAGGCGCAGGCCGAGCAGGACAGCGGGATGTCCGCGGACGAGTGGATGGACCGGCTGGACGACCGGGACCACGACCTGCTGATGACGGACCCGGAGCGGTTCCCGATGTTCGACGCGCTGAACCGGGGGCCGGAGATCGACATGGGCCTGGACGCGCTGTTCGAGTTCGGGCTGGCGCGGATGCTGGACGGGGTGGAGGCGCTGATCGCGGTGCGGGGGAGCGGCTGACGGCCGGCGGCCGGCGGCTTTC
>NZ_JBHZCY010000085.1:0-41896 GCF_042786665.1 Kitasatospora sp. NPDC059146
ACGTTTCAAACTCTAGCCGATCCCCGCTCCGAAAAGCGAATCCGGCCGCAATCCGATAAACAGCGCACGCCGAATAAGCACCGAGCCGAGACGCGTAAAAGCGAAACGACCGGCACGAACCGGAAGTGGTGATTCAAGGGATTGGCCGCTCCGGGACCGTCCGCGCCGATGCGTGTCCGGTGCTCCCTGCCGAGCGACTAGGAAACACTACCCCTCTCCGGCATCGGGAGCAAACGGGCCCCGGGGACCGTCCGGGTGCAGAGCGCCCGGCCCTGCTTCACGTACTCGCCGTTGGGGTGGTCGTTGCCGGTGACCCAGCGCAGGGCGGTGGCCTCGTCCCGGCCACCGTCGCGGTGGCGGCGGAGCAGTCGCTCCTCGCGGACGGTGTCGTCGGTGTCGACGTACCAGAGTTCGCGCAGCAGCCGGCGGGCCTCCGGCCACGGGGCGTCCGCGGCAGCGAGGTAGTTGCCCTCGGTGATGACCAGGCGGGTGTGCGGGCGGACGACGTGGCGGGCCGCGACCGGTTCGTCCAGGGTGCGGTCGAAGTCGGGGACGTAGATGTCCTGGAACCGGTCGGCCGCGACCCTGCGCAGCAGGGCGACGTAGCCGTGGGCGTCGAAGGTGGCTGGGGCGCCCTTGCGGTGGGTCAGCCCGAGGCGGTCGAGCTGGGCCGTGGAGAGGTGGAAGCCGTCCAGCGGCAGGTACGCGGCGGTGCCGGGGCCCTCGGCGCGTTCGACCTCGGCGACCAGGTGCCGGGCGAGGGTGGACTTGCCGGCCGCGGGCGGGCCGACAAGTCCGAGGATCGTGCGGGCGTTGCTGCCCGGGCCGCGGAGGAGTCCGAGGGCAAGGGCGGTGAGGCGGTCCTCGTTCATGGCCGCACCCTACTCACCGGCCCGGGGCCGACGGTCGGCTCAGGCGGAGCCGGTTGCGGTGTCGGGAGCGGCGGTGGGGACGAGGGCGGGCAGCTCCAGGGTGAGCGTGCCGGCGTCCGCGTCGAGCAGGGCGGGGACGCCGAGCGGGACGGTCAGGGTGGACGGGCAGTGGCCGAAACCCAGCTCCCAGAGCACGGGCACGCCGAGGCCGCCGAGGCGGTCGGTCATCACGTCCCGGACCCGTTCGGGCCGCCCGCAGCCCTCCCAGGAGCCGAGGGCTATGCCGGCCACGCCGTCGAGGGCGCCGGAGCGCAGGAGCTGGGTCAGCAGCCGGTCGAGCTGGTACTGGTGCTCGTTGACGTCTTCGAGGACGAGGATGCGGCCCGCGTAGGAGGGGCGGGCGGCGGGCGTGCCGCGTTCGGCGACGAGTACGTGGAGGCAGCCTCCGGCGGTGACGCCCCGGGCGCGGCCGGGGACGAGCGGGCCGGCGGTGGGCGAGGTGAGGACGGTGGTGGCGGCCGGGTCGAAGAGGGTCCGGCGCAGGTGCTCGGCGGTGGGGCCGTCCTCGACGAAGGAGGCGGCGGCGGCCATCGGCCCGTACAGGGTGGCGAGGCCGAGGCGCTGGGCGAAGGCCTCGTGCAGGGAGCTGACGTCGCTGAACCCGATGAGGGGCTTGGGGCGGGCGGAGCGCAGGGCGGTCCAGTCGAGCAGGTCGACGATGCGGTGGACGCCGTAGCCGCCCCGGGCGCAGATGACGGCGTCGACGTCGGGGTCCAGCCACGCGTCCTGGAGGTCGGCGGCGCGGTCGGCGTCGGTACCGGCCAGGTAGCCGAGGGTGGGGTGGGTGTCGAGGACGTGCGGGGCGACGGTGACCCGCAGGCCCCAGGAGCGGAGGATCTCGCAGCCGGCGGTGAGGCGCCCGGCGTCGATCGGGCCGCTGGGGGCGACGACGGCGATGTGGTCGCCGGGGCGCAGCTGCGGCGGGCGGGTCAGTCCCTGGCCGGGCGTGGTCGGTTGCTGGTCCATGGACCGGACCTTTCGGGGAAGGGGCGGGCTGTGGGCGGCCTCGGGGGTGTGGTCGAGGCCGCCCGGTGACGATATGCCCGCCGGTCGACCGGCCGATGTCCGCAGACGGGCCCGTCACGGGGCGCCGGTCGGCTTGAGGGCCGTTCAGATCGCGCCCATCACCTCCCGCACCTCGGCGAGAGTGGCGTCGGCGATGGCGTTGGCCCGTTCGGCACCCTCGCGCAGGACCTGCCGCAGGTGGCCGCGGTCGGCGGCGAGCTCGGCGCGACGGGCGCGCAGCGGGCGGAAGTACTCGTTGACGGACTCGATGACGGTGCGCTTGAGGGCGGCCGCGCCGCCGTCGCCGACCTCCCCGGCGATCGCCTCCGGGTCGCGGTCCTGGCAGAGCGCCGCGAGCAGGACGAGGCCGGACACCTCGGGGCGGCCGACCGGGTCGTAGCCGATGCGGCGGTCGGCGTCGGTCTTCGCGCCGCGGATGATCCGGGCGGTGGTGTCCTCGTCGGCGCCGAGGGCGACGGCGTTGCCGCGGCTCTTGCTCATCTTGCCGCCGTCGGTGCCGAGCAGCATCGGGGCGTCGGAGAGCAGCGCCCGGGGGCGGGGGAACACGGCGCTGCCGTCGGCGTGCGGGTAGCGCTCGTTGAAGCGGCGGGCGACGGTGCGGGCGACTTCGAGGTGGGGCAGCTGGTCCTGGCCGACCGGGACGAGGTCGGCCTTGCAGAACAGGATGTCCGCGGCCTGGTGGACGGGGTAGGTGAACATGAGCCCGTTCACGGCGGCCTGGCTGGAGTGGGCGATCTCGTCCTTGACGGTGGGGTTGCGGCTGAGTTCGGCGACGCTCACCAGGCTGAGGAAGGGCAGCAGCAGCTGGTTGAGGGCGGGAACGGCGCTGTGGGCGAAGATCGTGGCCCGTTCGGGGTCGAGGCCGGCGGCGAGGTAGTCGAGGACGAGGTTCTCGGTGTGTTCGGCGAGCCGGTCGGCGATGTCGCGGTCGGTGATGACCTGGTAGTCGGCGACCAGGACGAACATCTCGACGCCCTGGTCCTGCAGCCGGACCCGGTTCTGCAGGGTGCCGAAGTAGTGGCCGAGGTGGAGCGGGCCGGTGGGGCGGTCGCCGGTGAGGACCCGGTGGGAGGACGGGTCGTCGATCCGGTCCTGGGCGGTGAGGTCGGACGTGCCGGCGGTCATGGCCGTGGTGGCGACCGCACCAGCGGTGGTGGTGGCGGCGCCGGTGGTGGTGGCGGTGGTGGTCATCGGGTTTCTCCCTCGGTACGGCGGCGGTGGCGGCCGTCCGGGGCGAGGGGCCCGTCCCGTGGGGAAAACGCGACAGGGCCGTCCATCCCGGACGGCCCTGTGGTCAGGCGAGTGGGGTGGCCGTCCTAGGACGGCCACCAGCACAGGCCCACGAAGCGCTTCACGGCTCCAACGATAGCGCCGGCCCCCTGCACCGGTCACCCGGTTCAGGTCTCCTGCACCGGCCCCCTGCACCGATCCCCGACACCGTGGACCGGCGTCAGTCCTCCACGACCAGGGCCCGGGTGTCCTGCCGCAGCGTCTCGCCGCGGAAGAACTCCGGGCGGATCCGGCCGTACCAGGTCATCAGCGCGGCACCGAGCAGCAGGATGCCGACGCCGATCACGAACACCGAGCCGACGCCGAACACCGCGCCGCTGCCGTAGTCGGGGGACCAGGCGTCGGTCAGGGTCTGGAGGAGGACGGCGCTCAGCAGCAGGCCGCCGAGCAGCGGGGCGACGCCCTTGAGTAGCAGGTCGCGCGGGCTGTCGCGGAGCGAGTGGCGGAAGTGCCGGACGCAGGCGAAGGCGGTCAGCGCGTAGTAGAAGCAGATCATCAGACCGAGCGCCAGGATGGTGTCCTGGACGACGTTCTCGCTGATCAGGCTCATGCCGACGTAGAAGACGGCGGTGGCGAGGCCGGCCGCGACGGTGGCGTAGCCGGGCGTGCGGAAGCGCGGGTGGACGGTGCCGAAGCGCGGCGGCACGGCGCGGTAGGCGCTCATCGCGAGCAGGGTGCGGGCCACCGGGATGAAGGTGGTCTGCAGGCTCGCGGCGGCACTGGCGACGACGGCCAGGAACAGCAGGATGCTCCACGGCGAGCCGAGCACCGGGCGGGCGAGCGCGGCGAAGACGTTGTCGGCCGTGGCCGGGTTGCCGAGGCCGTCGCCGGTGCTGCCGACACCGGCGAACATCTGGGCGGCGACCGCGACCAGCAGGTACGAGCCGACCAGGGTGACCATGGAGACCATCGCGGCCCGGCCCGGGGTCTTGGTGCTGCCGAGGGTCTCCTCGTTCATGGTGAGGCAGGTGTCCCAGCCCCAGTACATGAAGATGGACAGCGACAGGCCGGCGGTGAACGCGCTGAACGAGCCGACCTGGAGCGGGTTGAGCCAGGAGAACGAGAAGCCGATCGAGTCGGGCACGTCCCCGGCGGCGGCCTTGCCGATGGCGATGGCCGAGAAGAGCAGCAGCACGGCCAGCTGGAGGCCGACCAGGCCGTACTGGAACCACTTGGTGGCCGTCATCCCCCGGTAGCTCATCGCGGTGGCGCCGGCGATGAGCAGCACCACCGTGAGCAGATGGACGGCCTTGTTCTGGTCGAGCCCGGCGATCCAGCTGCTGCCGGTCATCTCACCGAGCATCAGGTAGAGGAACTCCGTCGCCACGCCGGCCAGGTTGGAGAGCACGATGATGGTGGCGACGGTCAGTCCCCAGCCGGCCATCCAGCCGACCCGGGGGCCGAAGGCCCTGACCGTCCAGGTGAAGGACGTACCGCAGTCCGGGAAGTCCTTGTTCAGCTCCTTGTACGCGAACGCGACGAGCAGCATCGGCAGGAAGCCGGCCAGGAACACGGCCGGCATCTGGACGCCGACCGCGGTGACCGTCGGCCCGAGCGTCGCGGTCAGGCAGTACACCGGGGCGACGGTCGAGACGCCCAGCACCACGCTGCCCAGCAGGCCCACCGAGTTGCCCCGTAGACCCTTGTCCCCCGCTCCCTCAGCCGTCCCCGGTTCGGGAACGCCACCACTGGTGCCACTGACCGGGGCACCCTGCGGAGCACCGGGCGCCGTTGCCCGGCCGCTGCTTGTGTGCTCTGAGAGCTGCTGATCAAACACCAGCGCACTCTAAGCCGCGCGAAGAAGGTTGAATAGACCAACTCTTGGTGATTTTGTGCACTGATGATGACCTTTGGCCCCTCGGTGCGCACCCCCGTGCGGAGGGTGCGTCCGGCCACGGGATAGGTTTGCCTCACCTAACCTCGACCGTCCGGTCCCGACCGTGAAGGAGCGTCGCGTGGCCCCCGACTCCGACGACCCGAACCTGGCCCCCGCCCCCGCCCTCGTCCCCGCCCTCGTCGCCCGCACCCCCAGCCGGCGCCGCGTCCTCGCCACCGGAGTGACCGGCGCCGCCGTGCTCGGCCTCGGCGGGCTCCTCGCCGCCTGCGGCAGCTCGGGAGGCTCGGGCGGCTCCGGCGGGTCCGGAGGCGGCAGCGGCGCGAAGCCGGGCAGCGGCGGCTCGCCGGACCAGAAGTCGGTGAAGCAGGGCGGCGACGACTACGCCGGTGTCATCGAGAAGATGAAGGGCTTCGGGACCGACGCCGCCCCCGGCGTCTACCCGCGCACCGTCAAGCACGCCATGGGCGAGACCGTCATCCCCGCCAGGCCCACCCGGGTCGTGGTGCTGGACACCGGCGAGCTCGACAACGTCGTCTCGCTCGGCATCCAGCCGGTCGGGGTCGTCCACACCGACGGCTCCAAGTCGCTGCCCTCCTACCTCAAGGACAAGGCGGGCAGCCCGGCCGCCGTCGGCACCATCAACAGCCTCAACCTGGAGGCGATCGCGGCGCTCAAGCCCGACCTGATCCTCGGCAGCCAGCTGCGCGCCCAGGACCAGTACGCCCAGCTGTCGAAGATCGCGCCGACCGTCTTCTCACTGCGCCCCGGCTACCCGTGGAAGCAGAACTTCCTGCTCAACGCCAGCCCCTTCGGCCTGCAGGCGGAGGCCCAGGCGCAGCTCGACGCCTACCAGGCCGCCGCCACCGCGATCGGCGCCGCCCTCGGCGGCAAGCGGCCCACCATCACGCCGCTGCGCTTCATGCCCGGCCGGACCAGGCTCTACGCCGAACTCTCGTTCATCGGCACCATCCTCACCGACGTGCCGCTGCCGCAGCCCGCGATCGAGCAGGTCAAGGAACTCGCGGTGGAGGTCAGCCCGGAGCAGATCGACAAGGCCGACGCCGACTGGATCTTCTACGGCGTGTACGGCAGCCCCAGTTCGACCAACCAGGACGCGGTGCTGGGCGGGGCGCTCTGGAAGACCCTCGGGGCGGTCAAGTCCGGTCAGGCGCGGCCGGTTTCGGACGAGACCTGGTTCCTCGGGCTCGGCGTGACGGCGGCCAACGCGGTGCTCTCCGACCTCAAGGGCTTCGTCGCGTCCGGGAGTTGAGCCGATACGCCCGGTAGGGGCCGCCGCTGATCACCCGGTGGTCACGGCGTGCTCCCGGGCGCCCGTGCGGGAATGACGCTTGGAGCTGGTGGCGCGGTGCGGGAGGATCGTCGGGACCGTCCCCCGAAGGGCCCGCCGATGACTTCGCTCCACCCCGGTTCCACCGACCCCGCCCCGCCCGGACCGTCCGGGACCGCTGCGGACGGTGCCGACTCCTCGCCCCCGACCGACGGGCCCCGCCCGCCCGGCGCGGGGGCGCCGATCTGCTCGATCGCGACGGCGGCCGACGTCGGCGCGCCCGGCGCCCCGGGCGCCCTCATCCGCCACGACTCGGTGCCGCAGCCGCGCACGCCGGAGGACGTCGAAGCGCGGCTCCGGCGCGCCAAGGCGGACGGCACTGCGGCGAACGGCGCTGCGACGAACGGCGCTGCGGCGGATGGCGCTGCGACGGATGGCGCGACAGCGGACGGCGGCGGCGCTGCCGACGGTTCCGCGGACAGCGGCACCGACGACTGCGGCGCTGCCGACGGCGGTACGGCGAGCGACACGACGAACGGCGCGGCGACCACGGCACGGCTCCGGGAGGCGTTCGCCGACCGGCTGCGGGCCGCGCGCGCCGAGGGGCGCTCGCTCGCCGAGCTGGCGGCCGCGTGCCGTCGGCCGGTGGCGGAGGTACGAGCGCTGCTCGGCGAGGCCGAGGAGGCGTCCGAGACGGAGTCCGGGCCCGAGGCCGGCGTCGACGCCGGTGCGGATGCCGGTTCAGGTGCGAGTGCCGGTTCGGGTGCGGGCTCCGCCTACAACCGGACCGGGTCGGGGTTCGTCCGGTTCGAGCGAACCGCAGCGTCCGCCGAGGGCAACCGGCCCGCAGCGGTGGCGCGTTCGGGGCGCGAGGAGCTCCGGAGCCTCGGCTCGCGACGGCCGTCGCCGTCCCGCCGACTGCGTCGGATGCACCCGCCGGCCGGCCCGACCGGGCAGGAGGCGGCCGCACGGGAGACGGCCGCGACCGACCCGGCCGGCACCCGGCCGCCCGGTGCGGGGTGGACGGGTACACCGACCGGTGCAACGGGGCCGGCGGCCGGTCACCCGACCACCGCATCCCTGGAGCCCGGGGCGAACGCCGCGTACCGGGCCGTCAGCGGGCTCGGGATCGGGACCGGAGCGGGCACCGGAGCGGGCACCGGAGTGGGGAGCGGAGTGGGGGTCGAAGGCGCGACTGCTGTCGGCGCTTCCCTCGGGACCGGTACCGAGGCAGCCCGGGCCGAACCACCGCTCGGCATCCTGATCGGCGGCAGCCCGGTCCAGTCGGACGCCGTGGGCCGCCCGGAGGAGCGGACACCGGTCCGGGTGACGGCGGAGCCGATCCGGGTCGGGCGCGGGACCAGCCTGGTCGTACTGCCCTCCTGGCGTCCCGCCATCGCCGTCTCGGTGTCGACCGAGCAGCTGATCATCGAAACCGGGCTCACCGTCGAGCAACTGGCTGGCGCCCGGCTGACGGTGCGGATGAACCCGTGGGCGCTGCACGACCGGGAGCTGGACCTGCACGGCTGGGAGCCCGGCCCGGCCGGGCCGGGCGGACGGGCCGCCCGGCGCGGCCGGGCGCGGTCAGGCGTTCGGGATGTAACCGAGGTCGACGGGCACCGGAGGGCGCCCGTCGACCGCCCAGCCCGCGCGGACGGGCTCCAGCAACTCCGGTAGCCGGGGCGGCCAGAGTGCGTCCGCGTTCTCGTCGGCGAGCTCGGCCGGGGTCCACCAGCGCCAGTCGAGGATCCGGTCCTGGGCGTGCACCGCACTGACATCGCCGACCGGGCCGCGGTGCGGTCCGCGGGTGAGGTAGATGTGCTCGTGCTGGCGGACCGGGGTTCCGTGCCAGGTGAAGTCGTGCTCCCAGGTGCAGAGCAGCGGGCCCGGTTCGAGATCGGTCCAGCCGGTCTCCTCCCACAGTTCGCGCCGGGCGCCGAGCAACGGGGTCTCACCCCGCTCCAGCCCGCCGCCGGGCATCGTCCAGTGGACGCCGACCTCGTCGTTGTCCGAACGGAGCAGGAACACCGAGCCGTCGCCGTCCAGCACCACCGTACGGGCGGCCCGGCGGGGAACGCGTCGGTGCGGTCGCAGCAGTCTTCGCATCGGGACACTCTGACAGCGCCCGCACCGGGCGTCGACCGGATCCGCCGTCCCGACGCCCCACGGGGGAGGAACCGGGGCGACCGACCGCCGCCGGATCGCAGCCGGGAGCGGCCCGCTGGCCTTACCCTGACCGCCATGCCCGTACCCTCGATCCTCTTCCCCGCCGATCCGCTCAACCCGCGCCGGCCCGATCCGCACTTCGCCTGGGAGGCCCGGCTGCTACGGGAGTTGGGCGGTGAGCACCACCTCGTCGACCACGACGCACTGCTCGCCGGACACCCCGAGGAGGCGGTCCGGCGGGTGCCCCGGGACTGCGGACCGCTCTGGTACCGGGGCTGGATGCTCCCCTCCGCCCGGTACGCCGGGTTCGCCGCCGCCCTCACCGCCCGCGGCGGCAACCTGCTGACCAGCGCGCCCGGCTACGCGGCGGCGCACGAACTGCCCGGCTGGTACGGGGTGTTCGAGGGCGCGACCCCGCCCAGCGTCTGGATCCCGTCCGACGGGACGGCGGCACCCACCCCGGCGGAGCTGGCGGACGCCGTGGCCCGGCTCGGCGGCACCGGGCCGGCGATCGTGAAGGACTACGTGAAGTCCCGCAAGCACGAGTGGCACGAGGCCTGCTACGTACCGGAGTTGGCGGACCTGGCGACCGTCGGACGGGTGGTCGGGCGGTTCGTCGAGCTGCAGGGCGAGTCCCTGGCGGGCGGGGTGGTGCTGCGCCGGTACGAGGAGTTCGAGCGTCCCGACGGAACGGGCCGGGCCGCTGACGGTGCCGAGGGAGACGCGAGCGGCGCGGGAGGCGTGGGAGGCGCGGGAGGCGCGGGAGGCGCGGGAGGCGCGGGAGGCCGTGGCGGCACGGGCGGCCGTGGCGGCACGGGCGGCGTCGGCAACGCGGGCGGCCCGAACGGCGCGGGCGGCGACGGGCGGGCGGTGGAGGTCCGGGTGTGGTGGCTCGACGGTCGGCCGATCCTGGTCGGCCCGCACCCGGACACCCCGCACCAGCGGGTCGAGCCCGACCTCACCCACGTCCCCGCGCTGGTGCGAAGACTCGGCTGCCGCTTCGTCACCACCGACCTCGCCAGCCGGGCGGACGGCTCCGGCTGGCGGGTGGTGGAGGTCGGGGACGGCCAGGTGAGCGACCTGCCGCGCGGCGTCGACGCCTCGGGCCTGCTGGCCTCGCTGATCGCCGCCTGAGCACATCGCCCAATCGCCCGATCGTCGGACCGCCGGGCCGCCGGGCTGCCGTCGGACCGCCCGACGACCCGACCGCGGTTACCCGGCGGCGACCGTCTCGGTCGGGGCCGGGTGGCCGTCCGCGATGAACGCCTGCCAGAGCCGGGCGTACGTCCCGTCCAGCGCGAGCAGTTCGGTGTGGGTGCCGTCCTCGACCACCCGGCCGTGGTCCAGCACGACCACCCGGTCCGCGCGTTCGGCGGTGGTCAGCCGGTGGGCGATGACCAGAGTGGTGCGACCGCCGCTGAGCCGGTCCGCGGCCTGGTTGACGGCGGCCTCGGTGGCCAGGTCGAGCGCCGCGGTGGCCTCGTCCAGCAGCAGGATGTCCGGGTCGACCAGTTCGGCCCGGGCCAGCGCGATCAGCTGGCGCTGACCGGCCGAGAGGTTGCGTCCGCGGCCGGCGACCTCGTGGTCGTAGCCGCCCGACAGTCCGACGATCATGTCGTGCGCGCCGACCGCCCGGGCTGCCGCCTCCACCTCGGCCGCCGAGGCGTCCGGGCGGCCGTAGGCGATCGCCTCGCGGACCGTGCCCGCGAACAGGTACGCCTCCTGCGGCACCACGCCCAGCCGGTGGCGGTACTGGGCCAGGTCGTAGCGGGTGAGGTCCACCCCGTCGACCCGGACGGTGCCCTCGGTCGCGTCGTAGAACCGCGCGACCAGCTTCACCAGCGTCGACTTGCCCGCGCCGGTCTCGCCGACCAGCGCCACCGTCTGACCGGCGGGTATGTGCAGGTCGACGGCGCTCAGCACCTCCGGTGCGCCGTCCGCCCCGCCGTTGTAGGCGAAGCCGACGCCCTCGAAACTGATCTCGCCGCGCAGCCCCTTCGACACCGGGACCGGATCGGCCGCCGCGGCCGTGGTGGTCGGGGTGCGCAGCAGCTCACGGATCCGGCCGAGGCCCACCGAGGCCTGCTGGTAGCCGTCGAACACCTGCGACAGCTGGTTGACCGGGGCGAAGAACAGGTCGATGTAGAGCAGGTACGCGACCAGCGCGCCGACCGTCAGCGTCCCCGCGTCCACCCGGGCGGCGCCCACGATCAGCACCAGCGCGGCGGCCACGCTGGAGAGGAACTGGACGAACGGGAAGTACAGCGAGATGTAGAACTGCGCCCGGACCCTGGCCTCCCGGTAGGCGATGCCGCGGGCCACGAAGCGGTCGGTGTTGGTGTCCAGACGGCGGAAGGCCTGGACGATCCGCATGCCGGCCACGTTCTCCTGGAGGTCGGCGTTGACCGTGCTGATCAGGTCCCGGGAGCGCTCGTACTGGTCCTTTGACCTCTTCCGGAACACCAGGGTGGCGATCACCAGCAGCGGCAGCACCGCGAAGACCACCAGGGCCAGACCGGCGTCGATGATCAGCAGGGCCACGAAGATCCCGGCGAAGGTCAGCAGGCTGACCACCGCGGTGACCATTCCGGTCTGCAGGAAGGACGTCAGCGAGTCCAGGTCGGCGGTCATCCGGGTCATGATCCGGCCGGTCAACTCGCGCTCGTAGTAGTCCAGGCCGAGCCGGTTGAGGTGGGCGAAGATCTTGAGCCGGAGGGTGTAGAGCACCCGCTCACCGGTCCGGCCGCTGACCCGGTTCTCGGCGCCCTGCACCAGCCAGTCCAGCAGCACCACGACGAGCGCGGTGATCGAGGCGACCGCGACACCGGCCATCAGGCTCTTGCGGACGCCCTCGTCGATCCCGTGCCGGATCAGCACCGGCAGCACCAGCCCGGCGGCCGCGTCCAGGGTGACCAGCAGGAAGGCGATGAGCAGCGGGGTGCGGAAGGGGCGCAGCAGGCGGCCGAGGCTGAAATCCGGGTCCCCGGCCTCGGCCTCGGCGCGGGGGACGGCGGGGGCGTCGGCGGCCGGCGGGAGGGCGGCGACCTTGGCCAGCAGCTCGGGGTCGGCGGTGCGGGCCGCCTTGGCGAGGGCGGGGGTGGGGAGTGCGGGGGTCTGCGCGGACGGCCGGTCCTTCTCCGCGGCCGGCGCGGACTCGGACTCGGAGCCGGAGGCGTCGGTGGTGGCGGAGCCGGAGGCGCCGGAGTCAGCGGGGGTATCGGCGGTGCCGGTGCCGGTGCTGGTGGCGGTGGCGGGCCCGGGTTGTGGCTCCGGTGCACGGCCGGCTTCCGGGTCGGTGATCAGGGCCCGGTACTGGGGACATCGGGCTTCGAGTTCCTCGTGCGTGCCGAGGTCCAGCAGTCGGCCGTGGTCCAGGACCGCGATCCGGTCGGCGAGTTGGAGGGTCGAGCGGCGGTGGGCGATCAGCAGGGTGGTGCGGCCGGTCATCACCGAGCGCAGCGCGTCGTGGATCTCCGCCTCGACCTGCGGGTCGACCGCCGAGGTGGCGTCGTCCAGCAGCAGGATCCGGGGGTCGGTGAGGATCGCCCGGGCCAGGGCGATGCGCTGGCGCTGGCCCCCGGAGAGGGTCAGGCCCTGCTCGCCGACCTTGGTCTCGTAGCCGTCCGGCAGCGCGCGGACGAACTCGTCGGCCTGGGCGGCGCGCGCGGCGGCGACGATCTGCTCGTCGGTGGCGTCCGGGCGGCCGTAGGCGATGTTGGTGCGGACCGACTCGGAGAAGAGGAAGCTCTCCTCGGGCACGATGCCGACCGCCGCACGGACCGAGTCCAGGGTGAGGTCGCGCAGGTCGTGGCCGTAGAGGCGGACGGCGCCGCCCGCCGGGTCGTAGAAGCGGGGCACCAGCTGGGCCACCGTCGACTTGCCGGAGCCGGAGGCGCCCACCAGGGCGAGGGTCTCGCCGGGGGCCAGCGCGAGGCTGAGCCCGTGCAGCACCGGGGCGGGGTGCTCGGGGTCGTAGCGGAACTCGACCCGGTCGAACTCCAGAGCGACGTCCGGCGTGCGGGGGCCGACGGTGCCGGTCGGGGCCTTGTCCGGGGTACCGGCCGGGCGGTCAGCCTCGGTGTCGGCGGGGGTATCGGCGGGGGTGGTCCCGTCCCTCGTCAGGTCCAGGGTGAGCGCGTCCGGGCGCTCCTGGACGAGCGGGCGCTCGTCGATCAGCTGCAGCACCCGCTCGACGCCCGCCCGGGCCTGCTGGCCGACCGTGATGACCATGGTCAGCATCCGCACCGGGCCGGTCATCTGGGCGACGTAGGTGGAGAAGGCGACGAACGTCCCGAGCGAGACCCGACCGTCGACGGCCAGCCAGCCGCCGAAGGCCAGCACCGCGACCTGGGCCAGGGCCGGGATCGCCTGCATCGCCGGGTTGTAGCGGGCGTTCAGGCGGATCGACCGGAGCCGGGCGGCGAACAGGTTGCGGGAGACCAGCTCCAGCTTGTCCTGCTCCTGCGCCTCCTGACCGAAGCCCTTGACCACCCGGACCCCGCCGATAGCGCCGTCCACCACGCCCGCGACGGCGGCCGCCTCCTGCTGGGCGGCCCAGGTGGCCGGGAACAGGCGCTTACGGCTGCGCACGCTGACCCACCACAGCGCAGGGGCCATCACCACGGCTATCAGGGTCAGCGGCGGGGACAGCCAGACCATCACGCCCAGCGACATCACGAACATCAGCAGGTAGCCGGTCATCATCGGCAGCATCGAGAGCAGGCCGTTGATCAGCTGGAGGTCCGAGGTCGCGCGCCCCACCACCTGACCGGTGTCCAGGCGGTCCTGGCGGTGGCCGTCGAGCCGGCCGAGCGAGCGGAACAGGTCGCTGCGCATGTCGTGCTGGACGTCGAGGGCCAGCTGGCCGCCGTAGTAGCGACGGACCTGGGTGCAGCCGAAGACCACCACGGCGGCGAGCAGCAGCACCACCGCCCACGGGGTCAGCGAGCGGGTGTGGGCGACGATGACGTCATCGATGATCAGCTTGGTGACCAGCGGCACCAGCGCGGTGACAGCCATGCCGACCAGCGAGGCGCCGAAGGCGAGCAGCACGCTGCGACGGGACCGCCAGCTGTAGCCGATCAGGCGACGCAGCCAGCCGTCGGCCTGAGCGGCCGGGCTCGGAGCGCCGTCCGGGCTCGGAGCGGTGGCCGGGCTCGGAGTGGCGGCCGCCTCCGGTGTGGGGCCTGCTTCGGTGGCCCGCGGGCCGTCGACGGGGGCCGCCGGGTCGGGGCCGGGGGCCGGTTGGCCGCTCGGGGATTGCTCCACCATGGATCCGTGAGTCTCGGGCATATTTAGGGATGCTAACCATTTCGTCGGGTGGCCGCCACGGCATTTCCGGCCGCGCGAGGCGATCGGAACTGACTCCGGTACGGCCCGGATCGTCCGGTCCGGCGACTGGGCAACAGCTTGCGGCCTGCGGTGATTCCCGATCGAACACAGCTGCGGCCCGACGGTCCGGCCCTTGCCCCCAGGGTCGCCCGAGAACCCGGCGCGCGCCCAGCGCCCCGGGGGCGGGCAGGCGCCGTCCTTTGGACCTAGGCCCCATCCAGTCGGACGGTACCGGGTCGGCGACGTCGGGAAAGGGCAGCGGACGGGGAGTGAACGGGCCTACGCGGACCCAACCCCCCGGTCGACGCCCGTGGCGTCGGCCGCAGCCACGGAGTCGGCGGCCGCGGCGAAGGCGCCGTGGGCGAGGGTGTGCAGCAGCGCGGCCATGCCGTCGCGCTGCAGACCGGCGCGCTCGCCCTGGGCCGGATCGGGGCCGACGCTGTGCGGGGTCGAGTTGATCAGGCCGAAGACCGCGTGCACGGCGGCCCGCGCCACGGGCTCCGCGCCGGGATCTGCGAGCGGCGGATGGGCCTGCCGGACCACGTCCACCCACAGCTCGACGTAGCCGCGCTGGAGCCGCCGGACGGTACGGCGGTCCTCCTCCTTGAGGTTCAGCAGCTCGCGGTCGTGCAGGGTGATCAGGTCGCGGTCATTCAGGGCGAAGTCGACGTGGCCGCTGATCAGGGCGTCCAACGTGGCGGCCGGGCCGTCGCCACCGCCCGCCCGGCGTCGCCCCTCCTCCAGCAGGCGCTCGCTGATGCCGATCAGCAAGTCGGCCAGCATCGCGTCCTTGCCGGCGAAGTGGCGGTAGAGGCCGGGGCCGCTGATGCCGACGGCCTTGCCGATCTCGTCCACACCCACGCCGAGGAAGCCCCGGGCGGCGAACAGTCGCGCGGCCTCCCGGCGGATCTGGTCGCGGCGTGGGAGCGCGGAGGCTGCGGGGACGTTCGGCATGCCGCCCATCGTAGACAGTCGGGTTATCGGCCGTTAACCTGGGCGCGTAAGTTAACGTTAATTAACGTGAGGATCAGGGGCGCACCGTACTCGGCCCGCCCGCCTGCTGCCGAGGGCAAGGGAGCTCTTGGGAATGGTCATCTCAACCACCGGTGCCTCCTCCGGCGTCCGGTTCGGCGCACCGACCGGCACCGCGCCGGCACCGGGTGCCACAGCACCGATCGCCGCAGCACCGGGAGCCGCCGCGCCGGCACCCCGGCTCGGCACCTCCGCCGACCCGGGCTCCGCGGCCTACCGGGCCAACACCGAGGCGCACCGGGCCCTGGTCGCCGAACTGCGCGCCAAGCTCGATGCCGCCGCCCTCGGCGGGGGCGCCAAGGCGCGCGCCCGGCACACCTCGCGCGGCAAGCTCCTCCCCCGCGACCGGGTGGACACCCTGCTCGACCCGGCGTCGCCCTTCCTGGAGCTGGCGCCGCTGGCCGCCGACGGGATGTACGACGGGGCGGCGCCCGCGGCCGGGGTGATCGCCGGCATCGGCCGGGTCGCCGGACGCGAGGTGGTGGTGGTCGCCAACGACGCCACCGTCAAGGGCGGCACCTACTACCCGATGACGGTGAAGAAGCACCTGCGCGCCCAGGAGGTCGCGCTGGAGAACCGCCTCCCCTGCATCTACCTGGTGGACTCCGGCGGCGCCTTCCTCCCGATGCAGGACGAGGTCTTCCCGGACCGCGACCACTTCGGCCGGATCTTCTACAACCAGGCCCGGCTCTCGGCCGCGGGCATCCCGCAGATCGCCGCCGTGCTCGGCTCCTGCACGGCGGGTGGCGCGTACGTCCCGGCGATGAGCGACCAGGCGGTGATCGTCCGCAACCAGGGCACGATCTTCCTGGGCGGACCGCCACTGGTGAAGGCCGCGACCGGTGAGGTGGTCACCGCCGAGGAGCTGGGCGGCGGCGACCTGCACTCCCGCACCTCGGGCGTGACCGACCACCTGGCCGAGGACGACGCCCACGCGCTCTCCATCGTCCGCACCATCGTGTCCGAGCTCGGCCCGCGCACGCCCAGCCCGTGGCCGCTCACCGCGGCCGAGCCGCCGGCCGTCGACCCGGCCGGCCTGTACGGGGCCGTCCCGGTCGACCCGCGCACGCCCTACGACGTGCGCGAGGTGATCGCCCGGCTGGTCGACGGCAGCCGCTTCGCCGAGTTCAAGGCCGAGTACGGCGCGACCCTGGTCACCGGCTTCGCCCGGATCCACGGCCACCCGGTCGGCATCGTCGCCAACAACGGCGTGCTGTTCTCCGAGTCGGCAGTCAAGGGCGCCCACTTCATCGAACTGTGCGACCAGCGCGGTATCCCCCTCCTCTTCCTGCAGAACATCACCGGCTTCATGGTCGGTCGGCAGTACGAGGCGGGCGGCATCGCCAAGCACGGCGCCAAGATGGTCAACGCCGTGGCCTGCACCCGGGTCCCGAAGCTGACCGTGGTGATCGGCGGCTCGTACGGGGCCGGCAACTACTCGATGTGCGGCCGGGCCTACTCACCCCGCTTCCTGTGGATGTGGCCGGGCGCCAAGATCTCCGTGATGGGCGGCGAGCAGGCGGCCTCCGTACTGGCCACCGTCCGCCGTGACCAGTTGGAGTCGCGCGGCGAGGAGTGGCCGGGCGAGGCGGAGGAGGAGTTCAAGCGCCCGGTCCGCGAGCAGTACGAGCGCCAGGGCAGCGCCTACTACGCCACCGCCCGGCTCTGGGACGACGGCGTGATCGACCCGATGGACACCCGCACCGCCGTCGGTCTCGCCCTCACCGCCTGTGCCAACGCCCCGCTGGCGCCGCCCGCTCCGTTCGGTGTCTTCCGCATGTGACCGCTCCGGGGTGGCCGCCCCGACGCGACCGCCCCGACGCGGGCACTCCGACGCCACCGCTCCGGTGACCCCGCTCTTCCGGGTGTGACTCCTGCGGCGCCGGTCCGACGACCGGGCCGGCGCCGCAACCGCCCACCGCCACCTCCTCTCTTACGGCTCCCCTCGACCCGGAGGAACGCCTCCCATGTTCGACACAGTTCTGGTCGCCAACCGCGGTGAGATCGCCCTGCGGGTGATCCGCACCCTGCGGCGGCTCGGTGTCCGCTCGGTCGCCGTGTTCAGCGACGCGGACGCCGACGCGCCGCACGTCCGCGAGGCCGACGTCGCGGTCCGGCTCGGCCCGGCCGACCGCAGCGACAGCTCGGCCGCCGAGACCTACCTGCGCACGGATCAGATCCTCGCCGCCGCCCGCCGCACCGGCGCCCAGGCCGTCCACCCCGGCTACGGCTTCCTCGCCGAGAACCCCGGCTTCGCCCGCGCCTGCGCCGACGCGGGCCTCGTCTTCATCGGACCACCTCCCGGTGCGGTCGAGCTGATGGGTGACAAGATCAACGCCAAGGAGGCCGTCCGGACCGCCGGCGTCCCCGTGGTCCCCGGCAGCCAGGCCACCGCGCCCACCGACGAGGACCTCGTCGCCGCCGCCGACGAGATCGGCTACCCCGTCCTGCTCAAGCCCTCCGCCGGTGGTGGCGGAAAGGGCATGCGCCTGGTGCGGGACCCGGCCGAGCTGCCCACCGAGATCGCCGCCGCCCGCCGCGTCGCCCGGACCGCCTTCGGCGACGACACCCTGCTGCTGGAGCGGTGGGTCGACCGACCGCGCCACATCGAGGTGCAGGTGCTCGCCGACGCCCACGGCACCACCGTCCACCTCGGCGAGCGCGAGTGCAGCCTCCAGCGCCGCCACCAGAAACTGATCGAAGAGGCTCCCTCCGTCCTGCTCAATGCCGAGACCCGCGCCGCGATGGGCGCTGCGGCCGTCCGCGCCGCCGAGTCCTGCGGCTACACCGGGGCCGGCACCGTGGAGTTCATCGTCCCCGGCATCGACCCGGATGCCCCCGCCTCCGCCGCCGAGGGGGTGCGGGACTTCTTCTTCATGGAGATGAACACCCGCCTCCAGGTCGAGCACCCCGTCACCGAACTCGCCGTCGCCGTCGGTCCGGAATCGGCCCGACTGGACCTGGTCGAGTGGCAACTGCGCGTCGCCTCGGGCGAGCCGCTCTCCTTCGGCCAGTCCGACGTCTCCTTCCTGGGCCACGCCATCGAGGCCCGCATCTGCGCCGAGGACCCGGAACGGGACTTCCTGCCCACCGGCGGTCGCATCCTCACCCTGGACGAGCCCCAGGGCGAGGGCATCCGCGTCGACTCCGGGGTCGCCCCCGGAACCGTCGTCACCAGCGCCTACGACCCCATGCTCGCCAAGGTCATCGCGTACGGGCCCGACCGCCCGACCGCGCTGCGCCGGCTGCGCGCCGCGCTGGCCGACACCCGCATCCTGGGTGTCACCACCAACACCGGCTTCCTGCGCCGACTGCTCGCCCACCCCGACGTCGTCGCCGGCCGACTGGACACCGGCCTGGTGGAACGGACGGCCCAGCAGCAGCCGGCCCTGCTCGTCGCACCGCACTCCCCGTCGAACGCGGCAGCCCCGACCGCGGCGACCCCGGACGCGGCAGCCCCGACCGCGACCGATCCCGCCGACGCCTCGGCATCCGAACCGCCGTCACCTGCCCACCTCCTCTACTACGCGGCCGCGCTGGCACGGCACCTGGACCTCACCCCGGCCGCCGACCCCGGCGGCTGGACCGACCCGTTCTCCCTCCCCTCCGGCTGGCGCCTCGGCGGCACCCCCGCCTGGACCACCCACCGACTCCGGACCCCCGGCCAGGACCCGGTGTCGGTGCGCATCCGTTCGATCACTGCGGGCAACGTAACCGACGCCACTGACAATGCGTCCGGGGCCGCCCGCGAGGTGGAGCTCCAGCTGGACGCCGGGCCCGTCCACCGCGCCCGCGCGACCCTGGTGGCCGAGCGGCTGCACCTGACCGTCGACGGCCTGCAGACCGCCTTCACGCTGGCCACCGACGCCACCCCCGGCCTCCCGGCCGGCCCGGTGACCTGGCTCGGCGTCGAGGGCGACGCCTGGCCGATGCACGCCTACGACCCGGTCGTCGAGAGCGCCGGCGGCGCCTCGGCGCACCACGGCGCGCTGACCGCCCCGATGCCCGGCACCGTCACGGTCGTCAAGACCACGGCGGGCGAGACGGTCCGCAAGGGCCAGCCCCTGCTCGTGCTGGAGGCCATGAAGATGGAACACGTGATCGCCGCGCCGCACGACGGCGTGGTGGCCGAGCTGCGGGCCACCGCCGGCGCCACCGTCGCGATGGAGGACCTGCTGGTCGTGGTCACCCCGGCCGAGGCGGCCGCCGAGCCCGCGGAGGTGCGGTCGTGACGTCCCCGGAGAGCCCCGCCACGGAGACCCCCGCCCCGGGGGCCGCCACCCGCGAGCCCGACGCGCTCGACCTGGGCCTGCCCGACCCGGTCCGCGCCCCCGGCCTGCCCGAGGAGGTCCGGATCCACGAGGTCGGGCCGCGCGACGGGCTGCAGAACGAGAGCTCCCTGGTGCCCGTCGAGGTCAAGGCCGAGTTCATCGGCCGGCTCGCCGCCGCCGGGCTGCGGACCGTCGAGGCGACCAGCTTCGTTCACCCGAAATGGGTACCCCAGCTCGCCGACGCCGAGGAGCTGGTCCCCCGGCTCGCCGGCCTGCCGGAGCTCCACCCCGGTCTGCGGCTGCCGGTGCTGGTCCCCAACGAGCGCGGCCTCGACCGCGCGCTCGCCCACCACGCCACCGACATCGCGGTGTTCGCCAGCGCCACCGAGACCTTCGCCCGGCGCAACCTCAACCGTTCCGCGGACGAGGCCATGGCGATGTTCCGCCCGGTCGTGACCCGGGCCACCGAAGCCGGGGTCACCGTCCGCGGCTACCTCTCGATGTGCTTCGGCGACCCCTGGGAGGGGCCCGTCCCGGTCGACCAGGTGGTCCGGTACGGCGTCCAGCTGCTGGAGATGGGCTGCGCCGAGCTGAGCCTCGGCGACACCATCGGCGTGGCCACCCCCGGCCAGGTCGGCGCGCTGCTGGCCGGGTTCGCGAAGGCCGGCGTGCCCGTCGGCCGGATCGCCGTGCACTTCCACGACACCTACGGCCAGGCGCTCAGCAACACCCTGGCGGCGCTGCGCGAGGGCGTCACCACGGTGGACGCCTCGGCGGGCGGACTGGGCGGCTGCCCGTACGCGAAGAGCGCCACCGGCAACCTGGCCACCGAGGACCTGGTGTGGATGCTGCACGGGCTCGGCGTCCGGACCGGCGTCGACCTGCGCGCGCTGGTCGCGACCAGCGGCTGGATGGCCGGGCAGCTCGGCCGCCCGAGCCCCTCCCGCACCGTCCAGGCGCTGCTCGGCGCCGCCCGGGGCTGACCCGCCCCGCCCGACTTCCCGGCGCCGACCGCCCGAACGGTCCGGCCGGCGCCACCGCACCGCTCTCATCCGTCAACCACACCGTGCGACCGTCACACCGTCAGACGGACGCCGGCCGTCCCGCTCATGCCCGCGGCCACCCCGGCCGGGCACCAGGAGGATCAGATGCTCGACCACCGGCTCAGCAGCGAGTACGAGGAACTGCGGCGCACCGTCGCGGAGTTCGCCCAGGACGTGGTGGCGCCGAAGATCGGCGGGTTCTACGAGCGGGAGGAGTTCCCCTACGAGATCGTCCGCGAGATGGGGCGGATGGGCCTGTTCGGCCTGCCCTTCCCGGAGGAGTACGGCGGCATGGGCGGCGACTACTTCGCCCTCGGCCTCGTCCTGGAGGAACTCGCCCGCGTGGACTCCTCGGTGGCGATCACCCTGGAGGCCGCCGTCTCGCTCGGCGCGATGCCGATCCACCGCTTCGGCACCGAGGAGCAGAAGCGCGAGTGGCTGCCCCGGCTGACCTCCGGCGAACTCCTCGGCGCCTTCGGCCTCACCGAGCCAGAGGGCGGCTCGGACGCCGGGGCCACCCGCACCACCGCCCGCTACGACGAGGCCACCGACGAGTGGGTCATCAACGGGACCAAGTGCTTCATCACCAACTCCGGCACCGACATCACCGGACTGGTCACCGTCACCGCGCTCACCGAACCGATCGCTCGTTCGAGTGAAGAAGGCGAATTGCGCTCGCCCGTGCGGGAGATCTCGTCCATCATCGTGCCCACCGGGACCCCGGGGTTCCAGGTCTCGAAGAAGTACTCGAAGGTCGGGTGGAACGCATCCGACACCCGCGAACTGTCCTTCACCGACTGCCGCGTCCCCGCGGCCAACCTGCTGGGCGAGCGTGGCCGAGGCTACGCCCAGTTCCTGCGGATCCTCGACGAGGGCCGCATCGCGATCGCGGCCCTGGCCACCGGCCTGGCCCAGGGCTGCGTCGACGAGTCCGTCAAGTACGCCGGCACCCGCCGGGCCTTCGGCCGCCCGATCGGTGCCAACCAGGCCATCCAGTTCAAGCTGGCCGACATGGAGCTGCGCGCCCACACCTCCCGCCTGGCCTGGCGGGACGCCGCTTCCCGGCTGCTGCACGGTGAACCGTTCAAGAAGGAGGCCGCGATCGCGAAGCTGTACTCGTCCGAGGCCGCCGTCGACAACGCCCGCGAGGCGACCCAGATCCACGGCGGGTACGGCTTCATGAACGAGTTCCCGGTCGCCCGCTTCTGGCGCGACTGCAAGATTCTCGAGATCGGGGAGGGCACGTCCGAAGTCCAGCGCATGCTCATCGCCCGGCAGCTCGGCGTCACGTCGTGACGATCGGCAGCTGACCGTCGACTCCTGACGGCCGGCTTCCGGTGGTCACCCCGGGAGCCGGGCCCACCGGGCCAACCCACCGCTCCACAAGGGCTGTTGAGGAGTGACCGCGTCGGCGGGTACAGCCGCCGCGGGGACTCCGCGGCAGCGGGCAGTCCTCAAGGGATCACGATCACCGGGCGGTTGGCCCGCCGCGCCAGCCGCCCGGAGACCGAGCCGAAGATCTTGCCGAGCAGGCCGTGCGTCGTGCCGACGACGATCGCGTCGGCGGCGTACTCGCGGCCGACCTCCTCGATCTCGTGGCAGATGTCGCCGCCCCGCTCGATCAGGACCCACGGCACCCCCGCGAGGAAGTCCGCGCAGGCGAGTTCCAGGCCGAGGACCTCCGTGCGGTGGTCCGGGAGATCGACGAAGACGGGAGGCTCACAGCCCGCCCAGACCGTGGCGGGCAGGCGGTTGGCGACGTGCACGATCACCAGGCCGCACTGCGACCGGCGGGCCATGCCGACGGCATAGGCGAGGGCGCGCTCGCTCGACAGCGAGCCGTCGAAGCCCACCACGACGCCGTGCTGGAACACCGGATCGAGGGAGCGCCCGGGCGCGTCCGTCGCCGACGGCTCGGTGTGCCCGCCGAGCGGACCGGAGGCAGTGTCCGGACGTTCGGCGCCGGGGCCGGGGCGGCCCGTCACCGGGGGCTCCCCGGGCCCGGCCGGACGCCCGTCACGGCGCTGGCGCGGCCCGGGACGGTCACGCCTGGAGAGGCCGCCGCGCCGGAGGCCGCGCAGGGCGCGCACCAGGGCGTGGGGTTCGGCCCGCCCAGGGCTCGCGGCTGCGGGCCGCGGCGTCCCGACGGCGCCTGCCCATCCGCCGTCCGGCCCGCCGTCGGGGTGGGCCGAACCGTCGGCACGGCCGCCGACCTCGGCACCGGTGCCGGCACCGGGGTCGAGGTCGAGGTCGAGGTCGAGGTCGAGGTCGAGGTCGAGGTCGGCGCCAGGATCGCGGCCGGTGGCGGCACTGCCGTCCGCATGCTGTTCGGGCTGCCCGCCAGGCAGTTCGCCGCGCCGCTCGCCGCGCTGTTCGCCGATGCGTCGGTCGTCGAGCTCGGCGACACATGGCTCGACACGCTCGTCACGCGCGTCGTCGCGCTCGTTGACGCGGTCGTCGTCACGCACGCCGGACGGGTCGAGGTGGGTGCGGGCGCCGTCTCCCCGGGGCCCTGCGCCCGCACTGTGGGGCGCGTCCGGTTCGACCGGTCGGGAAGGCTCAAAACCAGCCATGGCTCACGGCTCTTCAAGGGAGAGGGGCCGACAGGAGAGGAGGACAACGCTGCCCGGGCAGCAGGCCCGCCCACGGGATGACGTCGGTCGGCGACGCGCAGCACCGTATGTGACCTGTTCCTTTCAGAGTACGACGAGCACGGGGCCCGGCCCAGCGGCGAAGCCCCGGAGCGGCGTTGTTCCCGCGAAAGGAGGATGCGCCCGCCGTGGCAGTGCGCCCTGCCCGCAGGCGATCGCGCCCCCCTCCAGAACGGAGGTTCTAAGGAGCTTGACTGAGCGGGCCCAGTGGCGCAACAGGCCCGCCGGACACCGTGACCGGACTGTCATGGATTGGCGACGATCCGTTGCGGAATGTCGCCAACCGTTACGTCCCACGGATCCCGGCCTGCTCACCGGCCCGCCCAGGCCCGCCCCGTCCATCCGGTGTCCGGGTCCTTTCAGCCACTTCGTACGGCTTCGCGACGCGGTCTGGCATTTGCCAGGTGCATGGGCCGGGCCGCTGGCACCATGCTCGGCATGCCGCTGCTCCTGTTCGACCTCGACAACACGCTGCTCCCCCGGGACGCCGCCTTCCGGGCCTGGGCGCGGGACTTCCTGTCCGAACACCACCTGCCGCCCGGGGACCTCGACTGGTTCGTCACCCTCGACGGGGGCGGCTACGTGCCGCGCAGCACCGTACTGTCCGCGGTCCGGCGCCGCTACGGCCTGGACGCCTCGCCCGAGTTCCTGCTCGCGCACTTCCGACGCGGCATCAACTCGCACATCCACTGCCCGCCCCGGACGGTGGAGGCGCTGCGGACCGCGCGGGCGGCCGGGTGGACCCTCGGCATCGTCTCCAACGGCGGCACCCGGCCGCAGTTGGAGAAGATCCGGCGGACCGGGCTGGGGCCGCTGGTCGACGGCTGGGTGATCTCGGAGGAGGCCGACTGCGTCAAACCGGACCCGCTGATCTTCGAGATAGCCGCCCGGCGGTGCGGCATCCGACCGGCCGGGGACTGGACGGCGCACACCTGGATGGTCGGGGACCACGCGCCCGCCGACATCGCCGGTGCCGAACTGGCCGGGCTGCGCAGCGTCTGGCTGCACCACGGCCGGCCGTGGGCGGAGAACGGCTACCGGCCCACACTGAAAGCGGCCGGGATCCCGGAGGCCGTCGGCCTGGTGCTGTCCGCGCGCAACGCACCCTCCGCACGCAACGCACCCTCCGCACGCAACGCGCCCTCCACGCGCACGGGCGCCCGGCCAGGGGTGCGCGCGGGTGGGTCCGGGCGGCAGCAGGCGGCCACCGTGCCCGCCCGTGCGACGGCGCAACTCGGCGCACGGACCGGCGCACGTGCAACGGCGACCGCCCTGGAGGGTCCGAGTGCGCCCGTTCCCGTGAGCGTCGGGACGGCCGTCGCCCCGGTTGCCGGGGCCGGGCCCGGTGTCCGAAACCGATCAGGCGGGTTTGCCGCGATCGCCGACGGCCTCCAACGCCCGGGAGCGCGCCGGGGGCCGGACGCCGGGGCGGCCGGGGACCTGCGGACGGGCGGTGGGGCGGAGCCGGGCGCGAACCGCGACCGGTCGTTCGCGCCGGGGCGGTCAACCCCCTTCCGCAGCGCGGCTGGTGGGGCGGGTGGAGCCGAAGGTGCTGGTGGAACGGGTGGTACGGGCAGTGCGGGTGGGGCAGGAGATATGGACGGGACGGGTGGGACGGGGCCTGCCCGTACGGTGTTCGCCGTGGCGCCCGCCGTCGCAGAGGTCGTCGCCGTGGTCGCCGCGGCGGTCGCCGGGTAGCGCGGGCCCGCAGGTCAGCCTCTCGGTGAGGTCCTGGTCCACCACCAGGTAGGACCCTGTCCGGTGAACCCGAGCTTGCGGTAGAGCGGTTCACCGACCGAGGTGGCGACCAGGGTGGCCGGGCGGTCCGGGTGGGCATGGGTCAGCGCGGCCTCCAGCACGGCCCGGGCCACGCCCCTTCCGCGCTGGTCGGGCAGGGTGGCCACCCAGTACACCCCGGTGGCGGTGCCGTCGTCGTAGGTGAGGCAGGCACCGGCCGGTGCTCCGTCGACGCGGCCGAGCCAGGCCCGGCAGCCGGGTTCGGCGAGCAGCCGCTCCGGGAGGGCTTCGCCGCGGGTCCAGGGCTGTCGGGCGGGCAGCGGGAAACCGTCCACGACGATGCGTTCCACCAGCGCGAGGGCGTCGCCATCCGATGCCTCATCAACCGTCAGGAGGGCGCCGTCGTGCGCCGTCGAGACGAAGGGCAGCCCGGCGTCCGGGCCGTCGACCGCCGCGCCGTCGACCGCCGGGCCGTCGGCCACCGAGCCGGCGGCGGTCACACCGCCGACCGGTCCGGGCTCCCGGGCCATCACCGGCATGAGCGGCATCAGGACGGCTCCGAGGTGGGTCAGGTCGAGCCCGCCGTACGGGTCCTCCAGGGTGAAGCGGATGGTGCCCCACTCGGCCTGGAGCTCGGCCAACTGCCGTTCCAACACGGCTGGTTCGGCGTAGGGGCGGGTGACCACGAAGCGCTGGGAGTCGTCCGGGGTGCGGGCGCAGCGGACGGCCGTGAGGCCCGGTCTGACGCGGGAGTGCCAGCCGTGCGCACGGGCTTGGGCGAGCCAGAAGGCGGCGGCGTTGTCGTTGGCCTGTTCGAGCCGGCGGTCGGTGTTCACGGCAGGAACGTAGCCGGGCCGCGGGGGTAACGGTCCGCCCGTCCTGGCACTGGCCGGATGAAGCCTGGGAGGCGCACGGCCGGTGCCCGTGCGCCCTCCCGTGCACCGCCGATTTTCGGTCAATTTCGCGCCACGTGCTCCGCCTTGGGCAAATCCGCAGCCCAGACCCGCCGACCGGGCGCCCGGAAGCCGGACACCCCAGGAACCGTCCTGCGACAACCAGCCACCGTTGTACCGGCCCTCTTCCCAGAAGGGTCGACGGGTGCCACGCTTCGTGATCGAATGCATCACGCCAAATTGCCATGTCGACATAGCGTCGGATGGTGAACTTGTCACAACGGCAACGGTCCACCCGATAGATTTCGATCTTGGCCAGCAGTGCCGCACCACCCACACCACACCACCGAGGGGGCTTGAGCGCCTTGAGCAGGGTGAGCAGGAGCGACGCGGGTCCTGACAGCGGCCAGGCGCCGACCGGCACCGCGAGTCGGCCCGTGAGAAGCACCGGCACCTCCGCGATCGCCGCCACCACCCGCGCCTCCGGCATCCCGAGCCCCTCGGGCCACGCCTCGCACTCCCCCTATCCCGCCGTGCCGTCCGCAGCCCCCGGCCACTCCCCGGTCGAGCACGGCGGCCCCGCCCCGTACGGCACGCAGCCGGCCCCGGGCGGGCATCAGAGCGGGTACCAGGGTGGGTACCCGGGTGGCTACCCGAACCCCGCCGGACAGCCCGTCAGCCGAGGCCCCGTCAACCCCGGCCACGGCGCGGCGCACGGCGCGGGCCAGCCCCACGGCGGCCCCGCGCAGCCCTACGGCGACTACCCGGGCTACCCCGGCCACCCGGCCTACCCCGCCACCGGCGCAGCCCCGGGGCTGAACGGTTCCGGCGCCGGCCCGCTCGGCGGCGGCGGCCTGGCCCTGGGCACCGCCCCCGGCCACGGCCCGCTGGGCCACGGCGCCCCGGGCGGCAACGGCTCCGCGGGCGCGCTGGCGACCATCGGTTCCCCGCGCAAGCTGTCCGGCCGGCGCCGCCGGGAGACCGTCGCGGTGCTGATCTTCGGCGGCGCACCGATCTTCGAGAGCTCGATCCCGCTCTCCGTCTTCGGCGTGGACCGCCAGGACGCCGGGGTGCCCCGCTACCGACTGCTGGTCTGCGCCGGGGAGGAGGGACCGCTGGCCACCACGGGCGGCCTGACCCTCTCCGCTCCGTACGGGCTGGAGGCGCTCGCCCGGGCCGGCACGATCGTCGTACCGGCCTGGCGCTCGATCTCCCAGCCGCCCCCGGTCGAGGCGATCACCGCCCTGCGCAAGGCCCACCACGAGGGCGCGCGGATCATCGGCCTCTGCACCGGTGCGTTCGTGCTCGCCGCGGCCGGCCTGCTGGACGGCCGCCCGGCGACCACCCACTGGATGTACGCGCCGACCCTGGCCAAGCGGTACCCGCGGGTGCACGTGGACCCGCGGGAGCTGTTCGTGGACGACGGCGACGTGCTGACCTCGGCCGGCACCGCCGCCGGCATCGACCTGTGCCTGCACGTGGTGCGCAGCGACCACGGCGCCGAGGCCGCCAACGCGCTGGCCCGCCGCCTGGTGGTGCCCAGTCGCCGCAGCGGCGGAGGACAGGCCCAGTACATCGATCAGTCTTTACCGGAGGAGATCGGCAACGACCCGTTGGCCGAGGTCGTCACCTGGGCGCTGGAGAACCTCAACCAGCAGTTCGACGTCGAGGTGCTGGCGGCCCGTGCCTACATGAGCCGGCGCACCTTCGACCGCCGCTTCCGCACGCTCACCGGCAGTGCGCCGCTGCAGTGGCTGATCACCCAGCGGGTGCTCCAGGCGCAGCGGCTGCTGGAGACGTCGGAGCTGTCGGTGGACGACGTGGCGCGCCGGTGCGGGTTCCGGTCGCCGGTCGCGCTGCGCGGGCACTTCCGCCGTCAGCTCGGGGTCTCCCCGGCCGCGTACCGGACCAGCTACCGGGCGCGCCGCCCCGGGCAGCAGACGCCGACCCCGGCGGCCGACATCCGGCTGCCCGGCGCCCTGTCGCACGCGGCGGCCGCGGCGGGCGGCGGGCTGTTCGGCGGCGCGGGGCACGGCGGGCCGCAGGGCCACCCGTACCCGGCCGGTCCGGGCGCCCAGGGGCAGGCCGGCCAGCCGGGCCAGCACGGGCAGCCGGTCGGTCACGGACAGCAGGTGCCGCACGGACAGGCCGGTCCGTACGGTCCGGGGCAGGCCGGGACGCCGGCCGCCCAGGGCTTCCACGGCCGGGCGGGCCAGCCGTACCCGCACCAGCAGGCCGCGCAGCAGCCGCACCCCGGGCAGCAGGGTGCGGCGCGCGGTCCGGTGCGGTCGCCGCTGGTGCCGCCGCAGGCCGGTCCGGGTGCGGGGCGTCCGCCGCGCACCGCCGAGCACGCGGCGGCCGAGGACGGCCACCCCCAGCCGGGGGCGCGCGGTCAGGGCCAGGGGCACCGCAGCGCGGACGGGCGCCCCGGTGACGAGCCGGGCGCGGCCGGACGGGCGCACGGTGCCCCGGGCGGCCGGGTTCCGACGGGTGCCGCCGGTCAGCCGGCGACCGGGGCGGGTGAGCTCCGGGGCCGGCAGGCGCGGGCTCCCCAGGTCCGCGCACCGGGCGCCCGGGTGACCGCGGCGGACGGGGCACGGGCGGCGCGCGAGGCACGCCCCGGGCGGGAGGGCCACCCGGTCCGCACCGGCCGGGAGGGCGAGCGCCCGGACGGCCCCGGCACGCACGACGGGGCGGAGGAGCACCAGGCCGACGGCTGCGCTCCGGCACCCCGGTCGGCTCCTCCGGTCCCCGCGGCGCGTGATCGCGCCGTAGGGTGAGTTGCGTGAATGACCGTTTGGTATGGATCGACTGTGAAATGACCGGCCTCGACCTCGACCGGGACGCCCTGGTCGAGGTCGCGGTGCTGGTGACGGACTCCGAGCTGAACATCCTCGGCGAGGGCGTGGACGTCATCATCCGCCCCCCGGCGGAGGCCCTGGCGAACATGCCGGAGGTGGTGCGCGCGATGCACACCTCCTCCGGCCTGCTGGAGGAGCTGGAGCAGGGCGTGACCCTGGCCGAGGCCGAGGAGCGGGTCCTGGCGTACGTGCGCGAGCACGTGCCGGAGGCCGGGAAGACGCCGCTGTGCGGCAACTCGGTGGCCACCGACCGCGGCTTCCTGGCCCGGGACATGCCGGCCCTGGAGAAGCACCTGCACTACCGGATCGTGGACGTCTCCTCGATCAAGGAGCTGGCCCGCCGCTGGTACCCGAAGGCGTACTACAACAGCCCGCCGAAGGGCGGGAACCACCGGGCGCTCGCGGACATCCGGGAGAGCATCGACGAACTGCGCTACTACCGCGAGGCGGTGTTCGTGCCGCAGCCCGGCCCGGACGCCGAGACGGCGCGCGGGATCGCGGAGAAGTACCGGGCCGCGACCGACTGACCGGGTCGTCGCGGGGTCGGAGGGGGTGCCGCCGTCGGCCGGGACGGAACCCCGGCGCGAGCACCCTCTCGGATCCTGTACAGTTCTTCCTGTCGGAACGGGAACGCGGAAGCGGGAACGGACCGGACAGATGGTGGGTATAGCTCAGTTGGTAGAGCACCTGGTTGTGGTCCAGGTGGCCGCGGGTTCGAGTCCCGTTACTCACCCCAGAGCCCGAGGGGCCGATCTCTTCAAGAGATCGGCCCCTCGGGCGTTTTCGCGTTCTCGCATCGTCTCGCGTTCTCCGATCGGGCGTGGGCTCAGTTGTGCCCGGCGGTCCGGGTTTTCCGGTCCGCCCCTGCCGCAACAAGCTACCGGCTAGTAACATCGTCGCCATGACCACTCCTTCGATCGGCCAGATGCTCGACGCCACCGTGCCGATGGCGCACACCCTCAAGCTCGAGTACCTGGAGACCACCCCGGACCGCGCCGTGCTCCGGCTGCCCGACCAGCCCGCGTACCACAACCACGTCGGCGGCCCGCACGCCGGCGCGATGTTCACCCTCGCCGAGTCCGCCAGCGGCTGCATCGTGCTGGCCGCCTTCGGGGACCAGCTCTCCCGGGCCGTGCCGCTCGCCGTGAACGCCGAGATCGCCTACAAGAAGCTGGCGATGGGCGAGGTCACCGCCACCGCCGTGCTCGGCCGCCCGGCCGCCGAGGTGGTCGCCGAGCTGGACGCCGGCGGCCGCCCCGAGTTCCCGGTCACCGTCGAGATCACCCGCGCCGACGGCGCCGTCACCGGTGTGATGACGGTCACCTGGACCCTGCGTCCCAACTCCTGACCGCCGCGCGGTCGGTGGCCCCGGGGGACAGCGCCCCGGGGCCACCTGCGCGATGACTGTCCGTGACGGCGGCCGTGACCTCACCGCCCGCCCGCTCGTTCTCAACTCACGTGCGAGCCAATCACGCGACCGAGCCCCAGGAACCCGCCGCCCGCGGTGTCGCCGAAGCACGGCGAGCGGCCGCCCGGTGGTTGCCCCGCCCGCGCACCGTCGCCGCCGGCGGGGCCCTGCTCGCCCAGCTCTGGGGCGTCGGCGCCCCCGGCGCGTACGCGGCCACCGCCGGACCCCCCTCGGAGCAGCCCCGGCCGGCCGTCCGCCGGGCCGCGCACGGCGGGCCCGCGCTCGACGGGCCGTCAGCCGTCCGCCCGGTCGGGCCGGGGCAGCACGGCGGCGCGGACCCCGGCCGCTCCCCCGGTCCGGTCGGCGAACCGAGCGGCGGCGAACCGGCCGACGGTGAACGGACCGGCGGCGCCCGGACCGGCGGCGAGCCGGCGGGCAGCCCGACCGACGGGGCCGCGGGGGTGGTCGACGGTGTCCTCCAGGAGCGCATCCGGGCCGGCGGGCTGCCGCTGCCCGGCCAGGGCACTGCCGTCCCCGACGCCTTCGCCCTCGCCTCCGGTCTGCTCGGCGGTGTCCCCGCCCAGGACCGCCCCACCGGGACCCGCGCCTCCCGCGAGGGCGAACCGGCCGCACTGCCGGTCGCCCCCCGCCCCCGGTCCGGCCGCACCACCGGCGCCGACGACCCGAACGCGCCGGACCGGCCCGGAACGGCCGGGGCGGTGGGGACACCCCTCGTCCGGGAAGCCGCGGCGCACGAGGGGCCGGGCTCGACGGCACCCGCAGGAACGGCCGGTACGGCGACCCCCGCCGCGACCCCGACCGCCCCCGCGGGCACCGGGACGCCCGAGGCCCTCGCCCTCGCCGACACCGCGACCGTGACCGCCGCGGAGGACGGCACCGCCACCGCGACCGCCGTACTGGCCCCCATCGCCGCCGGACTGCTGCTCACCGGCGCGGCGATGTTCAAGCACCGCGGCCTGCCGCGCGGGCACTGAGCCGCCCCCGGCCGCGCGGGCTCAGGGTTCAGAGGTCAGGGCCCAGAGGTCAGGGGTCAAGAGTCAGGGCTCAGGGCCCCAGCTCCACCGCCAGCAGCGGGAGTTCACGCCCGGGTATCGAGCCGGACGGCGTACTGCCGATCCGGACGGCGCCCATCGCCAGGTAGAAGGGCTCGGCGTTCGGGTCGGCGTCGACGGTGAAGCGGCGCAGGCCGAGGGCCCGGGCCCGGTCGCGGACCTCCTCGAACAGGGCCCGGCCGACGCCGCGGCCGATCCGGTCCGGCTCCACGTAGAGCAGGTCCAGCTCGCCGGACGGCGGGGCGCCGTTCAACGCGGCGAACCCCAGCACCCGGCCGCCCTCCTCGGCCACCAGCGTCGACGCCCGTTCGACGGCGGCCGCGTCCAGGGTCAACTCCTCCCGGCAGGCGGCCATGAAGGCCTCGTCGTAACCCCAGTACGCCTTGGCCCGCAGGGCGATGGCGGTGAGCAGCTCCGCCTCGTCCGGGCGGGCGGATCGGATGCGCATGCGGCCCCCTCGCGTCGACAGCGGTCCGGCTGCGGCCAGTGTGCGCCGCAACCGGACCGCACACCAACGGATTTACCGCACGACGGACGGCACCGGAGGACACCGGCACCGGCACCGTCAGCGGAAGACGCCCGGCGGCGGCGCCGGGGAGGGCGCCGCGGTGGCGTCCGTGGCAGGGGTGGCGCCGGCCGTGAAGTCGGCCAGGGCGCGGCCGTGTTCGACCCGGCCGAGGGAGGCGTCGGAGGCGACCCGGCGGGTCAGGTCGGCGATCGGGAGCGGGGTGTGGGCGGCGGCCAGGATGAGGTTCCCGAAGCGCTTGCCGCGCAGCACGGCCGGGTCGGCGGTCAGGGCCAGCTCGGGGAAGACCGCGCCGAGGGTCGCGACCTGGGAGCGGGCGAAGGGCAGCGCGCCGCCGTCGGCGATGTTGGCGGCGTACCAGCCGCCGGGGGCGAGGGCACGGGCCGCGAGGGTGGTGAACTCGACCGTGGTGCAGTGGGCCGGGGTGCGGGCGCCGGAGAAGACATCGGTGATGACCAGGTCGACGCTGCCCTCGGGGGTGCGTTCCAGCACGTCGCGGGCGTCCCCGCCGCGGACCTTGATCTGCCAGCCGCGCTCCAGGGGGAGTTCGGCGCGGACGAGTTCGGTGAGCGCGGTGTCGATCTCGGCGACCTGCTGGCGTGAGCGCGGCCGGGTGGCGGCCGCGTAGCGGGCCAGGGTGAGCGCGCCGCCGCCCAGGTGCAGGACGGTCAGCGGGCGGCCGGGCGGCGCGACCAGGTCGATCAGGTGGCCGAGCCGGCGCTGGTACTCGAAGCCCAGGTGGGTGGGGTCGGCGAGGTCGACCAGGGACTGCGGGGCGCCGTCCACCAGCAGCGTCCAGGCGTGCGGGCGGTCGCGGTCGGGGCGCAGTTCGGCCAGGCCGGAGCCGACCTGGCGGGTCAGCGGCCCCTGGGCGTGGGTACGGCCGTCCGCGCCGGTGGCGAGCTCCGGTTCGGGGCTGCGCGCGGCCCTGTTGCTTCGTCCCATGGAGGCCATTATCGCCGGACGGCGACAGGAGCCAGGAGTCGCCGGACGGCGACACGGGCCGGGAGTCGCCGGACGGCGACACGGGCAGGTGTCCGGGCAGGTCACCGCCGAGCGGGCGCCCCTGGTCCGGGGGCGTGCCACGGGGATCCGGTCGGAGGCGTACGGGCCCGGCCTGATCCGCGCGGCACGCCCGCTAGAACGGGCCGAGGCCGCCCGCGGTGAGCGTGCAGGCGGCCTCGCAGAGGGCGGAGCGGAGCACCCAGGCGTCGGTGGGGCGGGTGGCGCGGCCGGTTCCGGTGGGCGGGATCACCCAGCGCGGGTCGGTGGCGCCGGGCACCAGGGCGCCGGCCGTACAGGAGCTGCCGGGCAGGTGCCAGGTCTCCCAGGTGCCGGCCGGGACGAGGAAGGAGACGGTGCTGCCGTTGCGGCTCTGCAGGACGGCCCCGCAGGCGCGGCGCAGCCTGAGGATGTCGACGGCCTCCAGGCCGTGCCGCAGGGCGACCGTCACCGTGTCGCAGCCGGTGAGGAGGGTGTCCTCGGCCGGGACGACGGCGTCCCGGCGCAGTCCGCCGCAGGAGCCCTGGCCGCCCTCGACCGGGCCCCGGCCGGGGAACCGGTCGTCGGCGGGGTCGGGGAGCAGGGCGGGGACGGCGGCGGCGAGCACGCCCCCGGCGACGGGTCGGTGCTGCGGCAGTCCGGTGGCCATCATGGGCCCTCCTGTACCTCGTCGGTTCGGAAGCCCTGCCGCCGGGTGTGGGGCCGCGGGGCGGGGACGGGCCGGGGGGACGGCCTGGGCTTCCACGTATCAGGACAACGCCGCGGGACCGCCGGAGGCCACGGGGCGCATTACAGCAAGGCATGGCATTTCATGGCGGATATCCGACAACAATGCCCGCTTTGCACCGGATTGACCGGAGATATCGCACCAACCGAATGTGTCCGACCGGTGACTCCGAGTACTCTCGGCGCCATGGCAGCCACCCCACCGGCCGAGCCGAACCGACCGTCCCCCAACACCGTGATGCGCGCACTGCGCGGCGACCGCTCACCGGGCGAGTTCGCCACGGCCGTCCGCCGCGCCGCCCGCGAGATCGGCGAGCACGTGTCCTGCGACGCCCGCTACGTCGGACGGGTCGAGTCCGGTGAGATCCGCTGCCCCAACTACGCCTACGAGCGGGTGTTCCGGCACATGTGGCCGGGATGCACGCTCACCGACCTCGGCTTCGCCCCCCGCACCGCCGTCCGCCGCCGCTCGGCGAACGGCGGCGGGGCGTCCGCCGGGGCGGCCGCGCTCCACCTCCCGGTCCATCCACCGTTCCCGCCCCTGCCCGCCCCGCGCTCACCACTCTCCACTCAACTCCCGTACGCTGCCTCGCCGTACGCGGATCCAACCGCTCCGGACGGGCCCCCGTGGCCGATGGCCGGCGCGGTGCCCAGGGGGCCCGATGGATCGCCCTATCTCGACGAGGAGAACGACGACGTGCGTCGCCGTACGTTCCTGGCCGGCGGCACCACCGCGCTGGCCACCGTGATCGGCATCGACCGGCCGGCCGCCGCCGGCCCGGCCGCCCCTGCCGTCACCGCCACCGGCCCCGGCTTCGGCCCGGCGCCCGGCCGATCCGCCTTCCCCGGTGCGGAGTTCACCGCGCCCGCACTGCACGGCGCCGATCCGGTGGTGTTCGGGCGCCCCGGGCCGGTGCCGCCGCTGCGCAAGGTCGGCGCCGCCGAGGTGTTCGGCGTCGAACAGGCCGTCCGGGACATCAGACTGGCCGACGACGCCCACGGCGCGGACGCCCTGTACGAACTCGCCGGACAGTCCCTGCGCACCGCCTACGTCCTGCTCAACGAGGGCGAGTACAGCGCCGAGACCGAGCGCCGGCTCCAGGCCGGGGCCGGTGAACTGGCCATCTCGGTGGGCTGGTTGGCACACGACTCGAACCGGCTGGCGGACGCCCGCTCGTTCTACGCCGAGGCGCTCGCCACCGCCCGGATGGCCGGGGACTCCGCCCTGGAGGCGCACGTCTTCTGCAACAGCGCCTTCCTCGCCCGGGACGCCGGACGCCCGCGCGAGGCGCTGCGCGCCGCACAGGCCGGGCAGTCCGCCGCCCGGGAGGTGGACTCCGCCCGGCTGCTCGCCCTGCTCGCCATGCGCGAGGCCGGCGCCTGGGCCGTGCTGCGGGACCGTTCCGCCTGCGAACGCGCGATCGGCCGGGCCTACGCGCTGTTCGACCGGGGGCCGTCGGAGACCGACCCGGAGTGGATGTCCTTCTTCGGCGAGGCGGAGATCGCCGGGCTGCAGTCGCAGTGCTGGTCCGCCCTGGAGGACTGGGACCGGGCCAGCGAGCAGGCCGCGCTGGCCATAGCGCTCCAGGAGCCGCACTTCGTCCGCAACCGGGTGCTGTACACCGCCGAACTGGCCCACGACCGGCTGGGCCGGGGGGACTTGACGGGGGCGGCGCACCACGGCTCGGCCGCCGTCGCACTGTTCGGCGAGGTCCGCTCGGCCCGGATCCGCAGCATGCTGGCGGACACCGCAGGGCGGCTGCGGCAGCACGCCTCGGTCGCCGAGGTCCGCCGCTTCCTGATCGGCTACGACCGGGCCGCGGCGGCCTGAGCGGACCGACGACCGCCGTGACGGGTCGTCACCACCGGCCTCAGTGGCCCGCGTTCAGCCCCTCCAGGTGGGACAGGTCGTTCCAGACCTCCACCGCCGGGGCGCCGTACTCCCAGGACAGCACGCACAGCGCCGCCGTACCGAGCTTGAACCGCTGGGCGAACTCGGGCGGCAGGCCCAGCCAGCGGGCGGCCAGGATGCGCAGCAGGTGGCCGTGCGCGAACAGGACGACGTCCCGGTCGGCGCAGTGCATCTCGGTGGTGTCCGACTCCGGGACGCCGTGCTCCTCGTTGAGTCCGGCCAGGAAGGCGTCCACCCGGGCGGCGACGTCGGAGAGCTTCTCGCCGCCGGGCACGCCGTCGCGCCAGATCAGCCAGCCGGGGTGGTCGGTGGCCCGGATGTCGGCGCCGGTGCGGCCCTCGTACTGCCCGTAGTCCCACTCCAGCAGTTCGGGGCGGTCGACCGCGCGGTCGCCGAAGCCGGCCAGCGCGCAGGTCTCCTTCGCGCGGCCGAGCGGGCTGGTGTAGACGAGCGCGTCCGGCAGGCCGTTCCAGGGGGCCTCGGCGAGTCGGGCGCCGAGCGCCCGGGCCATCGCCCGGCCCTCCTCGGTCAGCGGGATGTCGGTGCGGCCGGTGTGACGGCCGGTGGCCGACCACTCGGTCTCACCGTGGCGGACCAGCACGATTCGGGCGGGCATGGCAGGCTCCTCGCAACGGGGCGGTCAACGGTCGGTCTCACCCTTGAGCACCGGGCTCCATGATCCCCCACCGGCACGGCGGCCACGATCGCGGGCCCCGGCCGCCCGGTCCGCACCGCGTTGTCGGACCCGGATGCGACACTGGGCCGCACCATGAACGTCTCGACGAACGTCCCGCTCGGCGGGCCCGCTGAGCCGCTCGCCCTGCGGCTCGCCGAGCTGCGCGGACCGGCCCCGCAGCGCAGTCTGAACGCCCGCTCCCTCGCCGCCCTGGCCGCCAATCCGGGCTGCCACCGCCGCGCCGTCCTGGACGCGGCCGGAGTGGACAAGTCGGTGCTGGCCGCCCGGCTCGGCCGCCCCGCCCCCTTCGGGCAGTCCCCGTTCGCGATCGCCCGCGGCCTGGTCTTCGAGTCCCGGCTGAAGGCGGACGACCACGCCGCCCTGCTGGAGCCGCTCCGCGCCCACCTCGGCGTCCCCGCGGACGACCGCACCCCGCTGCTGGTCCCGGACCTGCTGCACCGCTCCGGCCCGGCCGTCCGCGCCGACCGGACGGCCGAGGCGCTGGCCCGGGCCGCCGCCGACCCGGACGCCTGGACGCTGCTGGACCACCCGATGCTGCGGCTCGCCGTCGCCGGCAGCACCGCCTACCTGGAACCGGACGCCCTGGTGGTGCACGGCGGGCGGTGCACGGTGGTCGAGATCAAGTCCTTCCCGGTGCTGGACGGCAGTGCGGACCCGGCCAAGGTCGGCGCCGCCGCCCGCCAGGCCGCCGTGTACGTGCTGGCGCTCCAGCACGCCGCCGCCGCGGCCGCCGGGCTGCCGCTCGCCGACGACCCGTACACCGAGCAGCGGCTGCCGGGCAGCCCCCGCACCACCGTGCTGCTGGTCTGCCCGAAGGACTTCGGCAACCGGCCGACCGCGGTCGCCGTCGACGTCCGCCGCGAGCTGGCCACCACCCGCCGCCAGTTGAGCCGGATGACGGGCATCGGCCGGCTGCTGGAGGCGCTGCCGCCCGGCACCGACTTCGACCTGGCCGCCGACCAGGACGGCGCCCCGGCCCGCAGCACCGAACAGCTGACCGCCTCGGTCGAGGCGGTGCCCGCCGCCTACAGCCCGGACTGCCTCTCCACCTGCGAACTCGGCTTCCACTGCCGCGCCCGGGCCCGCCGCGACGACCGGGTCGAGCAGCTCGGCCGGGGCGTGCGCGGCGAGCTGGGCGACCTCCGGACGGTCACCGAGGCCCTGGCCGCCGCGGCCGGCGCCGGGGGCTCGAACGGCGAGGACGGCGAGGCCAGCGAGGACAGGAACGGGGACGGGGACGGCGACGGCGCGCACGAGGCGGCCGCACGCCTGGCCTACGCCGCCGCCCTGCGCGCGGAAGCCCTGGGCGGGACCGCATGAGCCTGCTGACCACCCTCGCCCGGCTGGAGGCCGTCCGCAGCGGGCAGGCCGAGCCGCTGGCCACCGTCCGGCACCGGCACCTGTCGGAGCGCCCGATGGTGGTCGTCCCGCTGACCGCCGCCGGTGAGGCCGGCGCGCCGCTGGCCGTCCTGCTGGGCACCGACCGGGACGCGCCCCGGCTGCACCTGGTGCCGCAGCCGCTCAACCGCACGCTCCGGTTCGACTACCTGGCCGCGCTCGCCGCCGACCTGCTGCCCTACCTGGAGTCCTTCGGCACGGACGTCGAACAGATCGAGGGCTCCGAGAAGGACCCGGAGAGCGGCGAGAAGACCCAGGTGTTCCGGGAGTTGTGCACGGACGCGCCGCAGCTGATCGTGCCCAACGGCGGGGGCGTGCACCACCTCGCCCTGATCGGCCGCTCCACCCGCTTCCGCCGCACCGCCGAGGACGCCGACCCGGGCCCCCACCCGGCACCGCTGCGGGTGCCGCTGCTCGGCCGCTGGCTGACCCACCTCACCGACCGCGCCCAGGTGCCCGGTTCCAGCCTGCTGCTGCCGATGACCGGCCTGCTCGCCCGGCACTGGGCCACCGGCCAGAGCCACCTGGAGGACCAGCACCTGGCGGCCCGGCTGGCCTGGCACGCTCCGCCGCCGGGGCTGACCGGGGCCGGGGCGGCCGAACTGGCCGAGTCCGCCCGCGACGAGCACGGCCAACTCGTGCACCCGCCGGCCGGTCCGGCCACCGACCCGGCCTTCGACGAAGGGGTGCTGGCCCCGGCGATCGCCCGCTACGACGCGGCCGTCAACGCGCTGCAGCACAGCACCGAGCAGCGCGACGAGGCCGCCGCCGAGCGCGCCCGGGCGGCCGTCCGCGCGGCGGTCGAACAGCTGGAGCGGGCGCTGTCCGCCGTCCTCCTCCCGACCTGGCGGGACGTCTGGCGGGGCCTGGACCTGCTGCGCGCCCTGCCGCCGGCCGGCCACCTGGAGGAGCGCTGGACCGGCGACCGCTGGTCCTACACCAGCCACCGGGACCGCCTGGCGGCCGGCGAGCCCCCGCAGCCCCGGCAGGACGACGCCGTCACCGCGGCCCGCAAACTCGCCCAGCGCGAGCGCGAGCAGGCCCGGCTGGACGTCCAGGAGGCCCTGGACGACCCGCTGGCGATGGCCGAACACCGGCTGTCCGGCGAGGCGTTCAGCGGGGTGGTGACGGAGGTGGTGCCGGACTACGACACCACCGGCCGCTCCCCCAAGCCGCGCCCGCTGGTCACCCTGCGCACCACCGACCGCCCGCACGCCGACCTCGGCCGGGAGGCGCACCGGGTGCACGGCCCTACGGCGCAGAAGGCGCGGATCGTGGCGGTCGACCCGGCCGAGGGCACCATCACACTGCGGGTGCTGTCCGGCATGGGCCGCAAGAAGGAGCCGGAGCCGGGCAGCCTGCCCGAGCCCGGCGAACCGGTCACCTTCACCCTGTTCGAGCTGACGGTCCGCCAGTCCGCGCCGCTGCCCGAACCGGACGACACCCCGTGGACCCACGGCGGCCCGCCGGGCGCCTCCCCGGCCCCGCCGTCCACCGCACCGTCCGCCACCGCCGCTGTCGCCGTCGAGGAGTGGGAGTGATGGCCGAACCGATCGACGCGCAGTCCCCGGGGGCGGCCGCCGACGCCGCCGTGGCCCGGATCCTGGCGGCCACCGTCCACCCCGCGGTCGGCGCGCCGCGCGGCGTGGTGGTGGACTCCCCGCCCGGTGCCGGGAAGTCGACCCTGGTGGTGCGGGCGGCCCGGGAGCTGGTGGCGGCCGGCGAGCGGCTGATGGTCGTCGCCCAGACGAACGGCCAGGTGGACGACCTGGTCGGCCGACTGGCCGAGAAGGCACCGGACTTGACGATCGGCCGACTGCACGCGGCGGACTCCCGCCCCGGCCCGGAGGTGCTCCGGCACGCCAATGTCACGCCCTCCGACAAGGTCGCCGACCTGGTCGAGCACGACGTGGTGATCTCCACCGCCGCGAAGTGGCAGTGGGTGCGGGCCGAGGCGCCGTGGCGGCACGCGATCGTCGACGAGGCGTACCAGATGCGCTCGGACGCCCTGCTGGCGGTGGCCCGGCTGTTCGAGCGGGCGCTGTTCGTCGGCGACCCGGGCCAGCTGGACCCGTTCACCGTGGTCGGCACCGAGCAGTGGGCGGGCCTGTCCTACGACCCCTCCAGCAGCGCGGTGGTGACGATGCTGGCGCACAACCCGCAGATCGAGCCGCACCGGCTGCCGGTCTCCTGGCGGCTGCCGGCCAGCGCGGCGCCGCTGATCTCCCGGGCGTTCTACCCGTACACGCCGTTCCGCTCCGGCACCGGCCCGGACGACCGCGGGCTGACCCCGGCCGTCCGCCCGGACGGCTCGGCGCTGGACGCGGTGATCGACCGGGCGGCCGAGCACGGCTGGGCGCTGCTGGAGCTGCCCGCCCGGCACACCGTGCGGACCGACCCGCAGGCGGTGGCGGCCGTCGCGGCGGCCGTGCGGCGACTGCTGGAGCGCGGGCTGACCGCCCGCTCCGAGCAGGGCGAGGCGCCGCTCACCCCGGACCGGATCGCCGTCGGCACGGCGCACCGGGACCAGGCGGCGGCGGTCCGGGCGGCCCTGCTCAAGGTGGGCGTCCCGGTGGACGGCACGGTCGGGCCGGCCGTCACGGTGGACACCGCGAACCGGTTGCAGGGCCGGGAGTACGACGTCACCGTGGTGCTGCACCCGCTCTCCGGGCGCCCCGACGCGACCGCCTTCCACCTGGAGACCGGCCGGCTCTGCGTGCTCGCCTCCCGGCACCGGCACGCGTGCATCGTGGTCGCCCGGGCCGGGATCGCCGAACTGCTGGACGAGCACCCGTCGACCGAGCCGGTCCAGCTCGGGGTCCCGGTGGCCTTCCCGGACGGCTGGGAGGCCAACCACCAGGTCCTCCAGCACCTCGGCGGCCACCGGGTCCGGCTGAGGTAGCCGGTCGTGGACGGTCAGTCCTCGGTCTCGCAGACCGCGAAGGCCACCACGGACCCGTGCGCGGCCTGGGCGCTCCAGCCGGTGGCGTCGGCGGTTGGCCCGCTGGCGCGCACCGGGCCGTCGGCATCGGGCTGGAGCCGGTAGCCGCCGCCGGTCAGGTGGGTGCCGTTCGGGCAGGTGGCCGTGGAGGTGCCGCCCGGGCTGCTGGGCGGCCCGGTGACGACCTTCGCCGTCTCCGCCGCGGCGGCCGGGGCGGCGGGGACGAGGACGGCCGGGACGAGGACGGCGGCGGCCAGCAGGAGGCCGGTGGACAGTGCGCGCATGGGGTACTCCCGGTTCGGTGGACGGTGCTGCTCGACGGCCGCCGCTCGGCGGGTGCTTCCCGGCCCGCCGGGCGGCCGCCGTACCCGGTACAACCGGTTCGCATGCGACCTGGAAGCGCGGCGCCCGGGTCACCGCCCCGGCGCGCGCCCGGGAATAGCGCCTGCACGCGCACCGTTCCGCTACCGGCCGCCGCCGCGAGACAATGGACGACGGCCACGACCGGGCGGCGCGGCCCGGAGCAGCCCGCCGCCCTCCCTCACCGAGACCCCGGAGGTGTCCGTCCATGCCCGACTCCCCCGCCGAGACGCCCGAGCCCACCAGGCGCCTGCGCCCCGCGCAGCTCCTGTTCGAGCCGCAGGCTGCCGAACCGGAGCCGGAACGATTCTTCGACCTGGAGTCGATCGACGACCCCGCCGAGCTGCTGCGCCGCTCCACCGAGCTGGCCCTGGCCTTCCGGGCCGCCGCCGAGCGGGCCACCGACTTCCAGGCCGTCGCCGCCGCACAGCTGGCCGACCCGCGCCGGTTCGACGCGCTGTCGGACACCGAGGTCGCCGAGCGCGCGGACTGGACCCCGGACTACGCGGCCAAGATGATCGAGTACGGCCGAGGCCTGATCCAGCCGCGCCGCCACGAGGACTGACCCAGCCCCTCGAACCCCGCCCCTCGAACCCCGCCCCTCGAACCCCGCCCCTCGCGTCCCGCCCCGGCCCCTTCCGCAGACCCTCCCCGGCCGCTGGCATATGCCAGCGGCGGAGGGTACGCGATCGCCCGTCACCCTGTCCGGCGAACGGGGCTTTCCACCACGCCGGGGGCGCGCACGGCGCAGGCTGCTGGGCGTGGACATCTGGACGCACCAGTCGGTGGAGTACGTCACCGTGGCCGGGGAGGCCTGGCTGGCCTCTGCCAGCGAGTACCCGCGCAGCATGCGCGCCTTGTGGGAGGCCCGCCCGTGGGCACCCTCCGTGCTGCCCTGCGGGCGGGCCTTCGACGTGATCAGCATGCCGTCGCTGTTCGGCCGCCGGGTGCTGGACGAGCTGTGGGCCTCCGGCCCCGGCTGCGGCCCGGTCGCGGCCTACCGCGGGCGCACCCTGCTGTTCGTCCGGCCCGGCACCGCGCCCCGGCTGCGCCGGCTGCTGGCCTGGGAGGAGTGGGCCCGGGACGTGCCGCCGCTGCTGTGCCACGGCAAGGGCGACGCGGTGACCGTCCCGCCGTTGCAGCGGATGGTGCACGGTCCGGACTCCCCCGGCCGGGGCACCGGCCGCTGGATCGTCGCCCCGGAGGAGCGGGAGCCCTGGCTGCCCGGGGCCTCGGTGGTGCTGTGGGCCTGTGTGCGGGCGGCGCGCGAGCCCGGTACCGGCGCCGTGGCCGAACCGGTCCTGGTGACCCGGGGGTGAACGGAGGGCGGCCGGTATTCGATTTTGGCTCGACCGCCGGCCGCTGCTACAGTTTTCTCTGTCAGCAGGCGCCGCTAGCTCAGTTGGTTAGAGCAGCTGACTCTTAATCAGCGGGTCCGGGGTTCGAGTCCCTGGCGGCGCACAGACAGCCGGAAGGCCCCTTGCGAGAGCAAGGG